>NZ_JBFAXX010000029.1:0-107929 GCF_040680995.1 Kitasatospora sp. NPDC051914 | reverse complement strand
GACGCTGTGCCCGTGACAACGGTGATCGCCTGGCCGCCGCACAGCCGCCTTCGTGCAGTTGCCGACCTGGTCCGCATCGCCACACACCTGTGAACCCGGATGAGGAGGGCGGCCACCCGGCGACAGCCTCGATCAAGCAACTGGCAGCTCAACGCCCCTGCCTCAGCAGGGTGGTGTCCTTGACGGTCTGCTGCCCTGAGCGGACATCGGCACCACGATCGCCCGCGGCAGCTGTCCTTCGCCGTCCGGCTGATCCGCTGCCAGCGGCAGCCTTCCTCCATGCTGACCGGCCGACGAACAAACCCCGGGCGACGTCCCACGACCAACGCCAAGCAGGTCCTGGAGACAGTCCGCTGACCGCCGGGCGGCACATCGATGACCCGGCCAACGCTGCGAGACGAGCCACTACGCAGGTAAGCGCCAGGTTGCACGTGTCACCTCGTACTGCTGCCCGAGCCCTGTGGAGCCACGCCTCCCCGCGCCCACTCCCAGCCGGAGCCGACCATGAGCAACAGGACCGACCGACGAATCCGCAAGACCCGTCACGGCCCGAAGGCGCCCCGCTCCGTCAGGGCGGTCTGATGGTGCTGCTGGCTGCGGTACCGGGCGCATCCTGGGCACGTGACCGGTTCGGCCGTATCTGTCGGATCGTCAACTCTGGCCCTCCACAACGGAAACGAGTGCCCAAGGAGGGCGGGCACCACACATGGGCGGGAACGAACGACGGTAAGCCGTCTCCGTTCACATTTCAATCACAAACTCTCGTATGAATCGCCTCAACAACCATTGTGGCTACGCATGTTCGAAGGTAGAGTCCCGGTTCGCCGAGCACGGAGTTGCTCGTGAGCCTTCAAATTGGGGCGGACATGTCAAAAATTCGAGGCGTCAATGGGGTCGTCCTCGACCTGTTTGACGCGTTCACGGAAATCGCCGGGCGATTTCCCGAACGTCCGGCGATCGTGCACGGCGGGCGCGCCGTGAGCTACCGCCGGCTGCAACAGCTGGCGAACACCCTGGCAGAGCGCCTGGGGCCGGAGCCCGGTGCGGTTGCTGTGGAGGCCACCCACACGCCGGGAACGGTCGTGGCGCTGCTGGGAGTTCTGGCCGCGGGTGGCGCGTACTGCCCCGTCGATCCGGCCTTCCCGATCGAACGCCGACAGGCGATGGCGGCCGCGGTGGGCTGCCGCACAATAGTGGCCTCGGAGCCCGGTTCAGCGGCCCGACCGGGCCTGGAATTAGTGGAGTTAGAGCCCCTCGAGGACCCTGCGGAAGACTTGCCGGGAAGCGCGGCAACCGGCCGGACGGATTTCCCGGCCGACGGCGGCCCTCCCGCACCGAACACCCCCGGGGCGCCTGCCCCGCGCGCCGCTCAAGGCCCCCATCGGGCCGACGCGCCGGCCTACATCCTCTTCACCTCGGGCTCCACGGGGCAGCCGAAGCCCGTTGCCACTCCCCGTCGGGCGGTCTCCGCCACCGTGCAGTCGCTGCGCGCACTCTTCGGCCTGACCTCCGAGGACCGCGTCCTGCAGTTCGCCTCGCTCAACTGGGACACCAGCCTCGAGGAGATCCTGCCGACGCTCACCACCGGAGCCGCCCTCGTCCTCGACGACGAGGCGCACTCGGGGTCCTTCCCCCGCTTCCTGCGGATGGTCGAGCGCGAGCGGATCACCGTCCTCGACCTGCCCACCGCCTTCTGGCACGAACTCGTGCTGCACCTCGCCGAGGACGGGCTCGCACTGCCCACCTGCGTGCGCACCCTCGTCATCGGCGGCGAGGCCGCCGGCCCCGCCCGGCTGGCCGACTGGAGCCGCCTCGACACCGGCCGGATCCGCCTGGTCAACACCTACGGCTGCACCGAGACGACCATGATCACGCACGCGGTCGACCTGCACGGGCCCGAGGCGCCGGCGGACGGTCCCGTGTGGGACGGCACGACGCGGGCGCCGATCGGCCGCGCGCTGCCACACGTCGTACAACGCATCGTCGAACAGGGCGAGTTGCTCGTCGGCGGGCCGGCGGTCGCGCTGGGCTACGTCGGGCTGCCCGAGGCCACGGAGGCCCGGTTCACCGTCATCGACGGCGAGCGGTACTTCCGGACGGGCGACCGGGTCGCCGCCTCGCCGGACGGCGTGCTCACCCACCAGGGGCGGCTGGACGGCGAGATCAAGGTGCGCGGCATCCGCGTCGACCCCGCCGAGGTGGAGGCGCACATCGCCGGCCACCCCGGGGTGGGTGCCGTCGCGGTGGCCGGGGCGACCATCGCCGGCCGCTCGGTGCTGGTCGCCTACGTGGTGCCCCGGGCCGGGGCGGCGGGTCGCACCCTGGACGCCGACGTCCTGGCGTACCTCCGCGGCAAGGTGCCCGCACACCTCGTACCCGGCCGGATCACCGTCGTGCCCGCCCTCGTTCACACCGCGAGCGGCAAGGTGGACCGGGCCGCCTCGCACCGGCGGCACTCCGCGCCCCCGGGCGCAGCACACGCCACCCCGGCCGCCGCCGGCACCTGACCCCGCGCACACACCGGCCCCGCCCGCCGGGCGCCCGGACGCACCGCTCGCACCGCTCGGCCCGCACGTCACCGCGCCACTTGTACGTCACCGCGCCACCCGCATGCTGCCTGCGCCACCCGCACCCGGCAGCCCGACGCACCGCACCGCCGCCGTCCGACACCCGGTAGGCGGCACCGACGCACAGCACCGCCGTGCCCGACACCCCGGTACGCGGCGCGCGACCAGGTCAAAGGAGACCTCGCATGAGCGTTGACACCACCGGCGCCACTGCCGGCGCACCCGCCGGTCCCGGTGCCCCGGACGGTCCCGGCAGCGGGGCCGAGGCTGTGGCGGCGATCTTCCGACGTGTGCTGGAGAGCTCCGACGTCACGGCCGACTCCGACTTCTTCGAGCTCGGCGGCGACTCGCTGATCGCCACCCGGGTGCTGAGCGCGATCGCCCGCAACCACGGCGTGGAGCTCTCGTTCGAGGACTTCCTGCTCGCCCCCACGCCCGAAGGCCTGGCCCGGGCGATCGAGGCCGCCCGATGAGCGGCACCGGTCACCTCGCGGACGACCACCCCGACCCGACCGCCACCCCGCGTACGACCAGCGCCGTCGTGGTCGGGGCCGGGCTCGCCGGACTCACCGCCGCGGCCGGTCTGGCGGCGCACGGAATCGAGGTCACCGTGCTGGAGGCCCGCGACCGGGTCGGCGGACGGATGCACGGCCTCCAAGTGGCACCCGGCGGCTGGGTCGACGCCGGTGCCGCCTACCTGGGCGAGCGGCACACCGAACTCCTCGCCCTGATGGCCGACCTGGGCCTCAAGACCACGCCCACCACGATGCTCGGTGCCAGCCGCTTCGCGCTCGGCGCCGAGGACGCCATCCGGGACGGCCGCTTCCCGCCGCTGAACGCGGTCGCGCTCGGCGACATGTTCGAGCTGCTGGACGAACTCACCGCCGCCGTGCGGCCGGACGCACCCTGGCTGACCCCGGACGCCGAGCGGCTCGACACCACGACCGCCGCCGCCTGGGCGGACCGGCACCTGACGCACCCGGACGCCCGCCTGTTCTTCCCGCTCTTCCTGGGCGAGATGATGGCCGCCGACCCGGCCGACGTCTCCGTCCTGCACATGGCCTTCTATCTGCGTTCCGGCGGCGGCATCCGCTACCTCAACGCCTTCGAGGGCGGCGCCCAGCAGGACCGCGTCGCCGGCGGCGCCCATCTGGTGTGCGAGCGGCTGGCCGAACGGCTGGGTGCGCGGGTGCGGCTCGGCGCGCAGGTCACCGCCGTCCACCAGGACGGGGACGGGGTCACCGTGCACGCCGCCGGCGGCCCGTACCGCGCCGACGTCGCGGTGATGGCGGTGCCGCCGCTGCTGGCGGACGCCGTCGAGTTCCGCCCGGCCCCGCCCGTGGGCCGGGCCGGCGAGCGGACGGCCCGCGGCTGCGCGGTCAAGGTCAACCTGGTCTATCCGGCGCCGCTCTGGCGGGAGCACGGGCTCTCCGGCTGGTCGGTGAACGCCGAGGGGCCGCTGCTGTCGACCGTCGACGACTCGCCGGCCGAGGGCGGGGTCGGCGTGCTGACCGGCTTCGTCACCGGCAGCGAGGCCCACCGCTTCGCCGCCCTCGACCCGGAGCGCCGGCGGGCGGCGGCGGTCGCGCAGGCCGCGCGGCTGTTCCCGATGCTCCCGGAGCCGATCGGCTTCCACGTCACCGACTGGGTCAACGAGCCCTACAGCCGCGGCTGCTACGCGGCGCTGTTCGGGCCGGGGGACTGGCTCGGGAACGGGCCCACCCTGACCGTGCCGCACGGCCGCGTCCACTGGGCCGGCACCGAGACCAGCACCGAGTTCTTCGGCCTGATGGAGGGCGCCGTCCGATCCGGCCACCGGGTCGTCGCGGAGATCAGCGCCCGCTAAGACACGCCCTGGCCCGCCACGGCGGGTACCACCGCACTCCGCTACCACCGCACTCCGCGCAGACCGGTGCCACCTGCACCGATCCGTTCACCTGTACCGCCATCAGCGCTATCTGCACACGGATCTGACGGAGCGTCAGATTTCTTGCCACTTCAGGAGAGCGACATGAGCGAGCAGACGTCCATCGCCCCACTTTCCGCCCGACAGCAACTCATGGCCGAGCCCGAGCTCGGCGCCGGCAACTTCCTCGACCACGCCATCGCCGCCAACCCCAACCGGGCGGTGCCGTACCTCTACACTCACCGCACCGACCACCGCGGTGCCGTCGTCCTGCGCGGCCACAGCCTGCTCGACGTCGCCGCACTCCGCGACCGCTACGCCGCCTGGTACCTGGCGAACGGCGTGCGCCCGGGCGAGCCGGTCGGCATCGTCGTCGGCGAGGGGCTGGAGCCGCTGCTGCACTTCCTCGCACTCACCGCGCTGGGCGCCGTGCCCGCGCTGATCAACGACGCCATGCGGCACGACGTCATGGTGCGCTACCTCGACCACGTCGGCGTGGTCGGTGTCGTCGCGGACGACCCGACCCGGCTCGCCGCCGCCTACCGCGAGGACCCGCAGCGCCGCCCGCGGTTCATCGCCATGGCCGCCGAGATCCAGGCCTTCGACGCCTCCGCCGTGCAGCTGCCCGAGCAGTACCCGTACCGGCACGCCGCCGAGGACGTCGTCGCGCTGATCCACTCCTCCGGCACCACCGGCACGCCGAAGTCCACCATGCTGGCGCACCGCCAGTTCTGGGACGGCAAGCAGCCGCGGATGGTGCGCTTCCCCGCGGAGCCGTACGACCGGCTGATGTCGCTGATGCCGCACACCCACGCGGGCGGCCTCAGCTACTTCCTCACCGCCACCCTGCTCGGCCTGCCCACGGTCGTCATGTCCGACTGGCGACGCGCCGTGGTTGAGCCGGTGATGGAGGCCTTCCGGCCGACCATGGTCGCCTCCTTCCCGCGCACCTTCGTCGAGCTGGCCACCGGCGAGCTGCCCGTGGCCGGCGCGGCGAAGGTGCACTCCTGGTTCAACACCGGCGACAGCGCCCACCACGGGCACATCCGGCGGCTGGTCGGCCTCGGCGAGCGCCCGGCCGGCCTGATCAAGCCCTGGCTGCTGCCGCAGGAGCAGGCCGAGCAGCCCGCCCTGCCCGGCTCGCAGTTCATCGACGGCCTGGGCTCCTCCGAGATGGGCATGGCCCTGTTCGGCCAGGTCACCACGCCCGAGTCCACCCGCGACGACCGCTGCGTCGGCAGACCCCTGGAGGTGGTGACCCGGGCCGCCGTGCTGGACGAGAGCGGCGCGGAGGTGCCCGACGGCACCGTCGGCATGCTGGGCGTCGTCACCCCGTCGCGGACGCCCGGCTACTGGAACAACCCGAGGCTGACCGCGACCTTCGAACTGTCCGGCTACTGGCTCACCGGCGACGTCGCCCGCCGCAACGCCGACGGCGCCTTCTACCACCTCGACCGCACCGTCGACGTCATCGACACCGCCGGCGGCCCGGTCTACAGCCTGCCGATCGAGGAGGTGCTGCTCGCCGACTGCGACGACCTGGTGCAGGACTGCTCGGTGGTCGGCGTCCCCGGCGCCGCGGGCGAGGGCCAACGGCCCATCGCCGTCGTCCGGTTGCAGGCCGCCGCCGCGCACGCCGCCGCCGAGGACGTCCAGCGGGCCGCCAACAAGGCGCTCGCCGAGGCCGGGCTCGCCGAACTCGCCGCCGTCAGCATCGCCAGGACCCCGGAGGACTTCCCGCTCGGGCCCACCGGCAAGGTGCTCAAGCGCGAGCTCCGCACCCGCTTCGCCACCCTCTTCACCGGCCAGTAGCCCCTGATGGACCACCACGCTAACCGGCAGCCGTACCAGTACGTACGGACCACCCTGGCCGAGCCGGACTGGCGCCGGCTGCCGGGCTGGCGCGACGTCACCGAGGCCCAGTGGCGCGACGCCCAGTGGCAGCGCGCGCACTGCGTCAAGAACCTCCGGCAGCTGCACACCGTCACCGGCACCCTGCTCACCGACCGGTTCTACGAGGAACTCGCCGCCGACCAGGCCGGGTTCGCGACCATGCCGATGCTGCTGCCGCCGCAGATGCTCAACACCGTGGCACCGCACGCCCCGGACGACCCCAGGGCGTTCACCGCGGCGTTCCTGGCCGACCCCGTGCGGCGGTACATGCTGCCCGTGCGCGCCGACCGGCACCCGCGGTGGCCCAGCCACCCGAAGGCCGAACGGGACTCGCTGCACGAGGCCGACATGTGGGTCGCGGAGGGCCTCACCCACCGCTACCCGACCAAGGTGCTGGCCGAACTGGTCGCCACCTGCCCGCAGTACTGCGGCCACTGCACCCGGATGGACCTGGTCGGCACCTCCACCCCCCAGGTCGCCAAGACCCGGCTGGTGCTGCGGCCGGTCGACCGGCAGGAGCAGATGCTCGACTACCTCAAGCGCACCCCGGCCGTGCGCGACGTGGTGGTCTCCGGCGGCGACCTCGCCAACGTGCCCTGGCCGCAACTGGAATCCTTCCTCGTCCGGCTGCTCGACCTCGGATCGGTACGGGACATCCGGCTCGCCAGCAAGGCCGTCGTCGGACTGCCGCAGCACTGGCTGCAGCCGCACGTCCTGGCCGGCCTCGGCCGGGTGGCGGCGCTCGCCGCCCGCCGCTCGGTCAACCTCGCGGTGCACACCCACGCCAACCACGTGCAGTCGGTGACACCGCTGGTCGCCGAGGCCGCCAGGGCCCTGCTCGACGCGGGC
The DNA here is from genome assembly GCF_040680995.1 of Kitasatospora sp. NPDC051914. Taxonomy (NCBI): domain Bacteria; kingdom Bacillati; phylum Actinomycetota; class Actinomycetes; order Kitasatosporales; family Streptomycetaceae; genus Kitasatospora; species Kitasatospora sp. NPDC051914. The sequence continues at coordinate 100,714 of NZ_JBFAXX010000029.1, read as the reverse complement.
GTCCGCGACGTCCGCAACCAGGGCGTGCTGATGCGCGGCGTCAACGCCACCCCCGAGGACCTGCTCGACCTCTGCTTCGCCCTCCAGGGCGAGGCGAACATCCTGCCCTACTACTTCTACCTCTGCGACCTGATCCCCGGCGCCGAGCACTGGCGGACCCCGCTCCACCAGGCCCAGCGCCTCCAGGAGGCGATCATGGGCTACCTGCCGGGCTACGCCACACCGCGCCTGGTCTGCGACGTCCCGCACGTCGGCAAGCGCTGGGTGCACCAGGCGGTGGCCTACGACCGCGAACGCGGCATCTCCTACTGGACGAAGAACTACCGCACCGCCCTGGAACTCCGCGCCCCCGCCGGCACGGCACCCGAGGACCCGCTGGAGCGGCGCCACCCCTACTACGACCCGGTCGACACCCTGCCGGAGGCCGGCCGCCGCTGGTGGTCCGCGCAGTCCGCACCGCCCGGCGACTGACCCGACGACGCACCCACCCCGCCTGCAACACCCCCTGTGAGGACGACGATGACCCCACCCGCACCGCAGTTGCCGGACACCGGATCCGACACCGGCCCCGGCGGCCCGCTGCGCCGGATGTGCTGGATCTTCCCCGACCGCGAGTCGACCCGCACCGGCGCCATGTGGAAGCACTACTTCTGGGACATGTACGCCGAGGTCGCCGAGGCCATGGGGATGAGCTGGACGCGGCACTCGCCCGACGCCGTCACCGTCGACGGCACCGACCTCCGCCGGCCCCGGGTCTACGTGGACGACCAGGAGGTCACCCCGCAGGACACCCTCTTCGTCACCGCGCTCTACTCGCTGCCCTACCAGTCGATGGACGTCTTCAACCAGTACGCGCTGTACGCCGTGCTGGAAGAGGCCGGCTTCTACCTGCCGTTCCCGCCGCAGACGTCGCTCATCGGCAACGACAAGCTGGCCACCCTGCTCCACCTCGCCGACTCCCCGGTGCCGCCGGTCCCGTCCGTCCGGATCGGCTCCGGCCGCGACGTCGGCAAGCACCTGTACGAGGTCGCGCTGGGGAACATGACCTACCCGGCCATCGTCAAGCCGGCCGGATGGTGCGGCGGCGGCGGGATCAACCTGGCGCGCAGTGCCGAGGACGTCCGCGGCCTCGCCAGCCTCGCCCAGGGCGGTGACACCACCCTCGTCGTCCAGCCCTACCTCGGCGACGGCACGGTGGACCACCGGGTCTACGTCGTCGACGGCAAACCGTACGCGGTGCTGAAGCGCATCCCCGAGGCCGGCTCGCCGGTCGCCAACGCCAGCCGCGGCGGCACCATGCAGTTCGCCGACATCCCGGACGAACTCGCCGCCGCCACCGCCTGGTTCGCAGAGCGGCTGCCGATCCCGTTCTTCTGCATCGACTTCCTGCACGACGGCCGACGGTTCTGGTTCTCCGAGTTGGAACCGGACGGCGTGATCGCCCCCGACTTCGACGACCCGAACCGCTCCGTCCAGCGGGACGTCACCCGCGCCCGCTTCGCCGCCTACCGGGACGCCCACGCGAAATGGCTCGCCGACCGCGGCCACGCCGCCACCTCCGCCGAGACCGCCACCACCGCCGAGCCGGAAGCGAGCTGACGCCGATGTTCTCCCTCACCCCCGACGCCGCCGGGCCACGGCTGCACGTCGCCCGACGCACCCTCGAACGGCTGCGGACCGTACCGGAGTTGGCACCCCGCTACACCGGGCACGCCGAACCGCACGGCCTCGCCGACCTGGCCGCGCTGCCACCGCTCGCCAAGGACGACCTCAACACCGCCCTCGCCCACCTGGAACCCAAGGCCGAACACGGCGCGACCTGGCTCTTCCAGAGCGGCGGCAGCACCGGCGCCCCCAAGATCGGCTACGCACCCACCGGCTTCTACATGGCCGGTGTGCACGCCCACTGGCAGCCGCTCGACCCCGACGACGTGTTCGTCAACGCCTGGGGCGCCGGCCGGATGTGGGGCGCCCACTTCCTCGCCGCCGCGCTCGCCGACCTCTCCGGCTGCCAGGTCGTCGCGGTCGGTTCGGTCGCCGCCGACGAGTACCCCGACTGGCTGTCGTTCTTCGCGGCCCGCCGGGTCACCGCCATCGGCGGCACCCCGAGCGTGCTGCGGCTCTGGTTCGCCCGCGCCCGCGCCGCCGGCATCACCCTGCCCGACCTGCGCAAGGTGCTCTGGCTCGGCGAGGCCTGGCAGCCGCAGCTCGCCGATGACCTGGCCGCCGTCGCCCCGCAGGCACGCCGGTACGGAATGTTCGGCAGCACCGAGACCTGGGTGGTCGGCACCAACGGCCCCGAGTGCCCGGCCGACACCTTCCACACCCTGCCCGAGCAGCTGGTGCACGTCGGCCCGGACGACCTGCTGGACTTCACCACCCTCAACCCCGAGATGCTCAACCCGGTGCTGCGCTACCGCACCGGCGACGCCGGCCGCCTGGTGACCTGCCCCTGCGGCCGGTCCGGCCCGGCGATGCAGGTCCTCGGCCGCCGCGACAGCGTCGTCCAGGTCCGCGGCCTCGGCCTGCACGTGGAGGAGGTCGTTGCGCAGGCCGAGCGGGAGCCCGGCGTGACGCAGGCCCAGATCCTGGTCACCGAGCAGGGCGGCCGAGCCTCCGCCGTCGAGGTGCTGCTGCTCACCGCCTCCGGCGCCGAGGTCGACACCGAGCGGCTGCGCAAGGAGATCCTCTCCGCGACCTTCACCCTCAGCACCGCCTTCCAGCACGACCCGCAGTCCTTCCGGGTACGTGCCGTCGACGCACTGATCAGCAACGACCGCACCGGCAAGACGTCCGACCTCGTCGTCCGGGAGGACTCGTGAAACCGCGCCTGCCCGTCTCCCTCGGACGGGGCTTCAACCTGTTCTGGACCGGCCAGACCATCAGCACCCTCGGCGACCGGGTCACCGTCTTCGTCGTGCCCACCCTGATGATCTTCGTGCTGCACGCCTCCGCCCTCCAGGTCGGCATCGTGGCGATGGCGCAGTACCTCGGCATTCCGCTGCTCGGTCCGATCGCCGGTGTGCTCGTCGACCGCTGGGACAAGCGGTGGACGATGCTCGCCTGCGACCTCGTGCGGCTGGTCGCGGTCGGCATCATCCCGCTCGCCTACTGGTTCGGCTGGCTCTCCACCCCGCTGATCTTCGGCTGCGTCGCCGCGATCAGCGGCGCGACCATCTTCTTCACCGTCGGCTACCTGATCGCCGTCCCCGCCGTGGTGCCGAAGGACGACCTCGTCCGGGCCTACTCCCGCCTCGAGGGCAGCCGCTCGGTCTCCGAGGTCTCCGGCCCGTCCGTCGCCGCCGCCCTCTACGGCGCACTCGGCGTCGCCGCCCTCCTCGTCGACGCGGCCAGCTACCTGGTCTCGGCCCTCTGCCTGCGCTCCATGCCCTCCTGGGGCGACCGGACACCCGTCTCCGGTTCCGTGTGGGAGCGGCTCACCCTCGGCTTCCGGCTCAACTGGTCCGACCCGGTGCTGCGCCGGGTCGTCGTCGCCGCCATCACACTGAACTGCGGCGGCCCGATCTTCGTCACCGTGCTGCCCGTCCTCGCCTACCGCGGACTCGGCGTCTCCGTCGCGGTGTTCGGCGCGGCCATGTCCGTCGCGGCGGTCGGCGCACTGCTCGGCGCAGTGGTCGCACCCAAGATCAGCGAGCGGTTCGGCACCGGCCGGACGATGGCCTACGGCCTCCTGCTGCACTGCCTGGTCGGCCTCGGCGTGCTCGCCGCCCCCACGCTGCCGACCGGCCCGGTGATCGCCGTGACGATGGGCTGCTACGGCTTCTTCATGTCCTGCATCAACGTGTGCAGCGCACCCGCCCGCCAGTCCCGGATGTCCGCCCGGAACCAGGGCGTCATGCACGCCGCCTACCGCACCGTCACCTGGGGCGTCATCCCGCTCGCCGCACTCGTCGGCGGCTGGGCCGTCAGCCTGCTGACCGACTCCCTCGGCATCCTCGACGCCGCCCGCGTGGTGATGGCCGGCGGCACCCTGCTCGCCGCGTTCTCCTTCCTGCCCGCGATCCGGATCCAGCCGCTGCTGGACGCCGCCGAACGCGAGAAGGCCCGGGCGGCGGCCGAGGCCGGGTCGGCGGACGCGGCCCTCGCGGAGCGCACCTCATGACCACCATGCGCAAGACCGTGCTGATCACCGGAACCTCCTCCGGCATCGGCCTGGCCACCGCCGTCACCGCCGCGCGGGCCGGACACGCCGTGGTCGCCACCATGCGCGACCCCGACCGCGCCGGAGCACTGCGCGGGGCGGCCGCGCAGGCCGGCGCCGAGGTCGACGTCCGCCGGCTCGACGTCACCGACGCAGACTCCGTCACCGCCTGCCTCGACGCCGTCGCGGGGGAGTACGGACGGCTGGACGCGGTCGTCAACAACGCGGGCATCTCCAACTTCGACCCCACCATGGAGATGTCGACCATGGCCGCGCTGCGGACCAACCTGGAGGTCAACTTCTTCGGGGTGATCGCGGTCAGCCGGGTCGCGATGCCGCTGCTGCGCGCCGCCCGCGGCAGCCTGATCACCATCGGCAGCGTGCACGGCGTGGTCGGCCAGCCGTTCAACGAGGCTTACTGCGCCGCCAAGTTCGCCGTCGAGGGCTTCATGGAGAGCCTCGCCCCGGTCGCCGCCGCCCACGGCGTGCGGGTGTCCCTGGTGGTGCCCGGCTTCGTCCGCGGCACCAACTTCGGGATCTTCCCGGACGTCAACCGCACCACCGTCCAGGCTGCCTCCGGCCCGTACGCCGACACCTTCGCCGACTACGTCGACTGGGTCCGTACCAAGGGCTGGGAGGGCGCCGGGCAGCAGCCGCAGGACGTCGCCGAGATCGTGGTCGACACCCTCGGCGCCGAGAACCCGCCGTTCCGCATCCCGGCCGGCCGGTGGGCCGCCGACTACCTGGACCGGAAACTCACCGACCGGGACGGCGCACGCGTGCAGACCCTGGCCCGCACCTGGATCGGCCGCCCCGACCTCCCGTAGCCGCCCCGATCGCCCGTAGCAGCACCTCAGCCCACCCGCCCGGAGGATCCGTGCCCGCCAAATCCCTGCAGGAACTCGTCGACCACGCCCGCACCCACTCGCCGTTCTACGCCGAGGCCTACCGCGACGTGCCGCGGACGGTCTCGCACATCACCCAGCTGCCCGTCGTCGACCAGGACGCGTTCTGGACCGCGACCCGCGGCAACCGCCTGCTCACCGGCCCGCTCACCGACGCCGGCGTCTACAAGTCCGGCGGCACCACCGGCGCCCCCAAGCTGTCCCCGTGGACCCGCACCGAGCACGCCGAGGCACTCACCGCCTTCGGCGCGGGCATGGTGCAGGCCGGCCTCAAGCCCGGCCACCGGGTCGCCAACCTGTTCCGCGCCGGCGAGCTCTACAGCGGCTTCCTCTTCATCGAGGGCGCCCTGCACCACGCACCGGTCGACAACGTGCGTCTGCCGGTCGGGGGCGCCGCACCCGACGAGTACATCGCCGACCTGGTCAACGGCTTCGGCGTGCACGTCCTGGCCGGCGAACCGATGAAGCTCAGCGCCGTCGCCGAGCACCTCGTCCACCGCGGCGAGACCGCCGAATCGGTCGAACTGCTGCTGTTCGGCGGCGACCTGCTCTTCACCGACCTGCGGCCGCTGCTCGCCAGGGCCTTCCCCAAGGCGGCGATCTCCTCGATCGGCTACGCCTCCGTGGACGCCGGCCTGGTCGCCTCGCCCGTCCCCGGCGACGACGTCCGGGTGCACGAGGCCTTCCCGAACCGCACGCTGGTGGAGATCGTCGACAGCGCGACCGGCGAGCCGATCACCACCCCCGGCGTTCCCGGACGGGTCGTCGTCACCAACCTCTTCCGCACCCTGATGCCGATCCTGCGCTACCCGGCCGGCGACCGCGCCGAGTGGCTCGACGCCGAGTGCCGCCGCTTCCGGCTGCTCGGCCGCTCCGAGGAGGGCGGCCGGGTCGGCATCGTCTCCATGCCGAGCGAGGACGTCCGCGCCGTCCTCGTCGCCGCCGACCCCGGGCGGCACATCGCCGGCATGCAGATGGTGCAGCGCCGCCGGGACGGCCGGGACGGCATCGTCCTGCGCCTCGGCTGCACCGAGCAGCCGCCCGCCGACCTCGCCGAGCGCCTGATCGCAGCCGTGTACGCGGCCCGCCCCACCTACCCCGAGGAGGTCGCCGCCGGCGCGATCCACCCCCTCTCGATCGAGTGGGTGCCGCGCTCCGAACTGGTCACCAACCCGCGGACGGGCAAGCTGCGCCAGGTCGTGGACGAGCGCCCGGAGGACTGAAATGCCGCGGGGCAGAGCGCCGCGTCCGCCGGAATTCCTCAGTCGCTGCGCGGCTTTCCGGAGAGCGTGACGCTCTGCCCGCGGAATTCCGCGACGACCTTCCCGGTGGATTGCCGGACGGTCACGTCGTAGATTCCGTTCCGCCCCGAGCGCGACCGCTCCGCCGCCTCCGCCACCAACTCGTCGCCGACCGCCGCCGGAGCGAGGAAGGTGACCTGGGCGGCCTGCGCCAGGGTGACCGGGCCGTAGCTGTTGCACGCGTACGAGAACGCGGCGTCGGCGAGCAGGAAGATGTAGCCGCCGTGTGCGATGCCGTGGCCGTTCACCATGTCGGCGGTCAGCTTCATGCCCATGAGCGCGTGCCCCGCGGACACCTCGTCCAGGGTGATTCCCAGTGACCGGCACGTCAGGTCGCGCTCGAAGAGCGCAGCCATCCTGGAATTCACGGCTGCGCCCGGCTCCGCATTCCCGCCCATATTCCACTGCCTCCCCGGCATCGGCCCGAAACGCCCGTTGATCCGTTCCCGGAATTACATCGAGCCGCACCGCCGGCTGTCAATGGTGACCCTCACCGCCTGCCGGGCCGGCAGCGGAATTCATGTGAATTCGGGCGGGGGAGAGGGCCGCAGCCGGACGCAGCACTCCCCGGGGGCGGGGACGAGGACGGCATCGACGCCCGGGACGTCCAGGCCCCGGAGGTAGCCGGCGAGGAAGGCGTGGTTCATGCCGCAGACGAGGTCGGGCGCCTTGGCGGCGAGCGGGTGGAACGGGCAGTTGCGCAGCCGGACCTCGGTCGGGGACTCGCGCACGGGCTCGTACCCGTGGGCCTCTAGCATCTGCTCGCACATCGTCAGCCCGCGTTCCACACCGAGCCGCCCGGGACGGCCGGCCTCGCGTTCCGCCTCGCCGAGCTGCCGTCCGCGCCGGCCCGCCGCGTCCACGGCCGCCCCGGCCGCGCTGCCCCCGCCGCTCTGCGCCAGGACGGCGTCCAGGAGCAGGTCGGCCAGCAGTTCGTGGCGCCGATCGGGGATCGAGACGGTGATCTGGGCGCCGGTCGGCTCGTAGACCTTGGGCTGGCGGCCGACCTTGCGGACGGCGCCGGGGGCGCCGTAGCGGGCCCGCAGCAGGCCGGCGTCGACGAGTTTGTCGAGGTGGAAGGCGGCGAGCTTGCGGGAGATGCCCACGCTCGCGGCCGCCTCGTCCCGGGTCACCGGCCGGCCGGCCCGCCGGACGAAGGCGAACATCCGCCGACGCGACTCCTCCCCGAGCACGCTCACCGACCGGATGCGGTCGGCCGGGGCCGTCGCCGCCGCGCTCTCGGTGCTCTCGTCACTGGTCACCCGCCCACGATAACTCCCACGGGTGAGGTCGTGTCCGCGTGCTCGGCGCTGTGGCCTGCCGGTCTTGACGGACGTCCGAATAACGACAAAACTTGTTGGTGAAAAAGGGCGAGTCGGAAAGGGGCTCGGCATGACCAGTGAGCAGCAGTTGCAGGCGAAGCAGCCGGTCAGCGCGGCGATGGCAGGCCCCTACGGTCATCCGTTCCATCCGATCCTGGTCACCGTCCCGATCGGGGCCTGGGTGGCGAGCCTGGTCTTCGACATCGCCTCGCACGTGGTGGACGACCCGGCCTTCCTGGCACGCGGGGCGATGTGGCTGATCGCGGTGGGCGTGCTCGGCGCGCTGGCCGCGGCAGTGGTCGGCTTCCTCGACCTGCTCGCCATCCCGCCGGGCACCCCGGCCATGCGTACGGCGCTCGTGCACATGTCGCTCAACCTGCTGGTGACCTGCGCGTACGCCGGCGGCTTCTTCTGGCGGCACGCCGCCGGGGCCGCGGGCAGCGTCGGGGCGGGGATGCTCGCCCTGTCCGCGGTGAGCCTCGCCGTGCTCGGCGTGTCCGGCTACCTCGGGGGCAAGCTCGCCTACCGCTACGGCGTGCGGGTGGCCGACGAGGCCACCCAGGCCGAGGGCTACACCGGCGCACCCACCGGTGCCGGAGGCGGCTGAGATGTTCCAGCGCCCCGAACCCGCGCCCGAGGCCGGTGACGGCCGATTCCCCTCCCTGCGGCCGGTGCCCCGGGTCGGCGGCGAATCCCTGCCCCGGATCGGCGACGAGCCGGACCGCACGGATCCGGCCGCGGCCGAACGGGCCGCCGCCCAGTTCCTGCGTGCCCTCGGGATCCCCATCACCTCGGAGAGCCTCCGCGACACGCCCGCCCGGATGGCCCGCGCCTACGCCGAGCTGTTCACCCCGCGTCCGTTCGACCTGACGACCTTCCCCAACGACGAGGGCTACGACGAACTCGTCCTCGCCCGCGCCATCCCGCTGCGGTCGGTGTGCGAGCACCACCTGCTGCCGTTCGTCGGCACCGCGCACGTCGGCTACCTGCCGGGCAGCCGGATCCTCGGCCTGTCCAAGCTCGCGCGTGTCGTCGAGCTCTTCGCCTGCCGCCCCCAGGTGCAGGAACGCCTCACCCGGCAGGTCGCCGACTGGCTGCAGGAACACCTCGAACCCAAGGGCGTCGGCGTGGTCGTCGAGGCCGAGCACACCTGCATGACCCTGCGCGGCGTCCAGGCCACCGGCTCCCGGACCCTCACCTCCACCCTGCTGGGGACCCTGCGCGAGGACGCGCGTTCCCGCGCCGAGTTCCTCATGCTCACCGGCCTGTCCCGATCCTGACCGGGCCCCGTCCCGATGGGGCGGCGTGCACGCGGACGGTTCCTCCACCCGGAGCCCCGTCAGGGACGGTGTGCGGGTCGGGTCCTGCGCGCCGGGCGGTGCCTCCCGGGGCCGGCCGGGACGGCTGCCGGGCCGACCGTCGTGGCGAGCACGATCAGCGGGAAGCTGCGGGTGTCGACCATGGCGAAGAACGCCGAGGCCCACACGCCCGTGCCGACGGCGCCGGGGAGGAACACCCCGGCCGGGCACTGAATGGGATGCACTGCCACGGGAGTTGTGCCGAGTGTGGAGCGCAGGCCCATATGCCGTCCGACCCCGTCGGGGTGTGAACGCGTCGACCGCGAGGCCCGTACGGGCTCAGCTCGTCCAGCGTCAGGACGACCCGCCACGGCGAATCCCGCGCCCACCTCTCGTCACCCCACAGGCGGCACTCGATGACTCCCCCGATGTCCACTCCCACGGGCACGGAGTCTACGGCGTCCGCCCGGTTCACCGATGGGGCTGTCCGGGTGCCTTCCGGGCCTTTCGCGGGCGGGAGGCGTCCGGCGGCGGGTATGTCGTCTCGCACGAGACGGTCCAGGACCCGCGAGGAGAACAGCATGTACGCAGCAGTGCGGCGGTACGAAGGCGTGACCGATCCGGCCGAGGCAGGACGCCGGGTGGCCGAGGGATTCGTGCCCCTCCTCCGCCAGGTGCCCGGATTCGTGGCCTACTACTGGGTCGACGCCGGGGACGGAGTGATGCTCTCCACCAGCGTCTTCGAAGACCGGGCCGGGGCCGAGGAATCCATCCTGAGGGCGGCGGACTTCGTGCGGGACAACCTCGCATCACTGCTTCCCACCCCCCCGCAGGTCACCGCCGGCCAGGTGGTGGCCGCCGGGTAGCGACCTGCGCAGCGGGTGCGGGCGGTCCGGCCTGCCTGATCGGTGCAGGAGAATGGACCGGCGGCACGGTGCGAGGGAGCAGGGCGTGGACTGGTACGGGGTCCGGTGCGTGTTCGAGTGGACGACGTCGGACGGGAGGGCCTTCGAGGAGCGGATCACGCTCTGGCAGGCGTCGTCGGCCGACGAAGCGATCGCCCTCGCCGAGGCGGAGGCCGAAACGTACGCGGCCGACAACGGCTTCGATTATCTGGATTTCGCCCAGTCCTACCGCCTGGACGGCGCACCGGGCTCGGGCGCGGAGGTCTTCTCGCTGCTCCGGGACAGCGCGCTGGAGCCGAGCGAGTACCTCGACGCCTTCTTCGACACCGGCACCGAACGCCAGCAGCACCACTGAGCGCTTTCCGGCCTGAAGGTTCTGGTCAGCGCTGAAGGGGCGGGGCCGCGGTTCCACGGTGACCGGGCGTCCCGCAACTGCGGCGGCCGCGAGCTTCCGCCGGTCCTATGCCGTTGGTTCGGCGGCGTCCTGGTGGGGGTTGAAGGTGCGGCGCCAGGTGGCGGGTGGGATGCCGTAGGCGGTCCGCATGTGGGTGCGCAGGGAGTTCGCGGTGCCGAAGCCGGAGCGGTGGGCGACGAGGTCGATCGGCAGGTCGGTGGTTTCGAGGAGGTGCTTGGCCATCTCGAGGCGCTGTGCGGTGAGCCATTGGACGGGGGTCATGCCGGCTTCGTCGCGGAACCGGCGGGTGAAGGATCGCAGGCTCATCCGGGCGTGCTCGGCGAGGCGGGTGAGGGGGAGGGGCTCGTCGAGGTGTTCCAGGGCCCAGGCGCGGGTGGCGGTGGTGCTGGCGAGGGTGGGTTCGGGGACGGGGCGGTCGATGTACTGGGCCTGCCCGCCGTCCCGCCAGGGCGGCACCACGCACATGCGGGCGGCCCGGTTGGCGACGGCGGTGCCGTGGTCGCGGCGGATGAGGTGCAGGCACAGGTCGACGCCTGCGGCCACGCCGGCGGAGGTCAGGACGTCGCCGTCGTCGACGAACAGGACGTCCTCGTCGACCTTGACCTCGGGGTAGGCGCGGCGGAACTCCGGGGCCAGGTTCCAGTGGGTGGTGGCGGGCCGGCCGTCCAGGAGCCCGGCGGCGGCGAGCACGTAGGAGCCGGTGCAGATGGACACCAGCCGGGTGCCCGGCCGGATCCGGGCGATGGCTGCGGTGATCCCGGGCGGCAGCGGGCCGCCGTCGCCCAGTTCGGGCATGGCGTGCGTGGGCGGGACGATCACGGTGTCGGCGGCGGCCAGGGCCTCCGGGCCGGCGGCCGGCTGCACGGTGAAGCCGGCGTCGCTGAGGACGGGAGCACCGTCGGCCGTGCAGACGGTGACGTCGTAGAGCGGGCGGCCCTCGGAGTCCTGCGCGCTGCCGAAGACACGGGAGGGGATGCCGAGTTCGAAGGGCGGGACCCCGGGCAGGGCGAGCACGGCGATCCGGTGCCGCCGCTGCTGCGCCCCCGACGCCCGCTCGTCCTCCCGGTCGCGTTGCTGCTCGGTGGTTTCCGCCTGCGCCGTGGCCATGGCCAGATCCTGTCACATAGTGGCCAAACGGCCAATACTGTGACGGGCGGGGATGCCGGATCGTTGAGTGCGTTGGCCCCGGGAGACCCCGGCGGCGCACGGATCGAGGAACGAAGGACGAGGCGGACAGCATGCGCGCGGTGGTCGTGGAGCAGTGGGGCGGGCCCGAGACGATGGTCGAGCGGGAGGTCGAGCGGCCCGAGCCCGGACTGAACGAGGTCCTGGTGCGCGTGCACGCGGCCGGGGTGAACCCGGTGGACTGGAAGACCCGCGCGAGCGGGGCCCTGATCGGATGGGGCGAGGTGCCGGTGGTGGGCTGGGACGTGTCCGGGACGGTGGAGGCCGTCGGACCCGGCGTGGGGATGTTCCGGCCCGGTGACGAGGTCTTCGGGATGCCGCTGTTCCCGCGCCAGGCGGGCGGCTACGCCGAGTACGTGGTGGCGCCGGCCCGGCACCTGGCCCCGAAGCCCGCGGGTCTGACCCACGTGGAGGCGGCGGCGCTGCCGCTGGCCGCGCTGACCGCCTGGCAGGCCCTGGTGGACGCGGCGAACGTGCGCCCGGGGGAGCGGGTGCTGGTGCACGCGGCGGCCGGCGGGGTCGGGCACTTCGCGGTGCAGATCGCCAAGGCCCGTGGCGCGTACGTCATCGGCACGGCCAGCGCCGGCAAGCACGACCTGGTGCGGGAGCTGGGCGCGGACGAGGTGGTCGACTACCGCGCGGTGCCCTTCGAGGACGTGGTGTCCGACATCGACGTGGTGCTGGACGGGCTCGGCGGCGAGACGGCCGAGCGCTCGCTGAAGGTGCTCCGGGCCGGTGGCCGACTGATCACGCTGCCCGGCCCGGACGACGTTCCCGCCGCCGGGGACGGGGTGCGGGCGACGTGGGTCCTGGTCGAGCCGGACCACCTGGGCCTGCGGGAGATCGCCGCCCTGGTGGAGCGGGGCGCGCTGAGGCCCGTGGTCGACACGGTCCTGCCGCTGGCCGAGGCCGCGAAGGCGCACGAGATCGGCGAGCAGGGCCGCACCACCGGCAAGATCGTCCTGACGGTCGCCTGACCCGCGGGTCCGTAGCCGGGGGGTTTGTCCGGCCGGGGAGGGGCGAAACGAAGGCCGGGCGGAGAACACGGCCCGGCCGGCAGCACCCCCTCCGCCGGCCCGGACCGGTCTCCGCCGGGTTCAGACCCGGCCGCCGAGACCACCCCCTCCGGCGGCCGGGGAACCACCCGGGACCGGGCCCGGAGGCTGCGTACGCGCCGGCACCCTCCCCGGGCCCGCGTTGTCGGCGCCGCCCCGTACGGTACGGGGTGTCGGGCCGGACGGAGATCGTGAGGGACTCGCGGCCACGGGGGTGGGCAGTACGTCCCCGGCAGCCTGCTCGGGACCGGAAGGACCGAACCCCGCCCCCGCCTCCGACGCGACCCGAGGACGCGACGAGCACGGAGGAGCGCGGAACCGATGACGCCCGCCACGAGTCAGGACGACCTGCTCGCGCCCTACCGGTCGGGCGACTTCGCCGCCGCACGGCGCCGTGTCCGGCAGATCGCCCGCGAGTACTGCGCCGCAGCGGCCCACGGGACACATGAGGTCCACGAGGTGCACGAGGCGTACGAGCGGGTGCTCCGCACCATGCTCGCCCTGATGCACGCGCCCAACGTGCTGTCGGGCCCGACCGAGGGCAGCGCGGCGGCCGAGGCCTTCGTCGACGGGGTCGTGATGCGCAAACTGCTGGCCGACGCGGAGCAGGCCGGCGCCGTCCCGGACTCCGCCGCACACCTGGAGACCTTCCGGCACGGAATCTGGAGCCTGGAAGCGCTGGCCTCCTCCTGCGCAGGCCGACTCGACCGCGGGCACGACCACGGTCGGCTGGTCGCCTCCGTCCGCAAGCTGCTCGCGACTTACCACCGCCGGCACGACTTCGGGGCCGGTACCGACCTGTCCACCACCGTGACGGGTCTGGGGATCCTCGCCGGACGGCTCGCCGAAGCGGGCGACCTCTCTGCCGCCCGCCCCGCGGCGAAGATGATCGTCCAGCTGCGCCGCCGTCAGGTCCACGCGTACGGGGCCGGGTACCACGCGGCGCTCGCCGCCTCGCTGCATCGCCTCGCCGCGGCCTGCGAGCAGGACGGTGACGCCCGCGGTGCCGACGACTGCCGGGCGGAGGCCGCCGCGCTGTAGCGGCTGCGGCGTGGCGCAGGCGCGGGTACCCCAGGCCCTGCCGGGCCCGACCGTCGGCGCGTCGAGGAAGAAGAGTTCTGATCGCAGGGCGGAACGGCAGGCGCAGGGTCCCGGACAAGCCGCGGAGCCGTTCCGCCGCGCGGTCCTACCGGGCGGCAGTGGTCTGCGGCCCGCCCGGGCCGGAGGATCTCCCGCGCCGGTCGAGGCGGTCGGCGATCAGGCGGGCACAAGCGGTGGGATCGGTGGTGGCGGTGTCGATCTCCAGGTCGTAGGTGATGCCGTGGTGGACGGCGAGGGCCTGGATCGCGGCCATGCCCGGGGTGCGGTCGCCGCGTACGGCCTCGCGGGCGGCCGCGACCTCCGGGGCGCAGTGGACGCCGACCCAGAGCACGTCGAGCCCGGCCAGTGCGGTGCGCCAGCGTTCCTGTGACGCCGGGCCGCCGAGGAAGACGTCGTCGACGACGATGCGGGTGCCCGCGCGGGCCATCGCCGCGATGCCCAGGCTCCAGGCGGTGTCCAGCTGCCGGAAGGTGTCGCCGACGGCGATCGAGCCGTCGTCGGCCACGTCGATCCCGCTCCCCGGTCCGTCGACCAGGGCGGGCGGCATCGCGTCGATCAGCGTGTCGACGCCGAAGGTGAGCCAGGGTTCGGGCAGCGTCTCCTGAAGGCTGCGGGCCAGACTCGACTTGCCCGAGCTGGAGCCCCCGTTGAGGACGATCACGTGAACGGTCACCCGGCCACCCTACGGGCCGGCCTGCCGGCACCGTGGCCGAGTGGATCCGCCCCGCGCCGGGGCCTCCCGCCGTCCGTTCAGGCCCGGGAGCGGTAGGCCCGCATCGCCAGTGGGATGAACACCGCCGCGATGCCGGCCGCCCAGGCGAGCGACCACAGCACCGGCCCGGCCACCGGGCCGCCGGTGAGCAGTCCCCGGTAGGCGTCCGACAGGTGCGTCACCGGGTTGACGTTCACCCAGGCCTGCATCCAGCCCGGCATGGTGTCCACGATCACGAAGGCGCTGCTGGTGAAGGTGATCGGGAAGATCAGCGTGAACGCGAACACCTGCACCTTCTCCGGATCCCCGGCCAGCATCCCGATCAGCACCGCGCACCAGGACATCGCCGCCGTGAACACCAGCAGCAGCGCGACCGCCGCCAGGAACCCGCCGAACCCGGTGGTGATCCGGAACCCGAGCAGCATCCCCAGCCCGATCATCAGCAGCATCGCCCACAGCTGTTTGCACAGGTCCGCGGCGATCCGTCCGAACAGCGGCGCCGAGCGGGCGATCGGCAGGCTCCGCAACCGGTCGAACACGCCCTTGGTGAGGTCGGTGTTGAGCGCCATCGCGGTGTACATGGTGGTGAACAGCGCGTTCTGCACGATGATCCCGGCCAGCGCGTACTGCAGGTACTCCTGCGGGGAGCCGGCCATCTGCCCGCCGAAGACGTAGGTGAACAGCACCACGAACATGATCGGCGTGACCGAGAAGTCCACCAGCTCCAGCGGGTTGTGCTTGACCGAGACCAGGCTGCGCCAGGCCATGGTGCCGGTCTGCTGGAGGGCGGCCAGCGGCCGGACCCGGCCGTGGGCGGTCAGCGGGGTGGTGACGGTGGTCATGACCTGCTCCCGGTCGGCTCGAACTCTTCCTCGCCCGCTCCGGCTTCCGGTTCGCCGTCCCCGGGCCGGGTGCGGTGGCCGGTCAGCGCCAGGAAGACCTCGTCCAGCGAGGAGCGGCGCAGTGCCAGCTCGCCGACCGCGATCCCGGCGTCCTCCAGCCGCCGCACCACGGCGGGCATCAGCGCCGGGTCGTTCACCGGCGCGGTGACCAGGTCTCCCTCGATCTTCGTCTGCGCCCCGGCGAGCCGCCCGACCAGTTCGTGGGCCCGCGCCAGGTCCCGGCCGCGGATCGGCCGCAGTTGCAGCACCTGCCCGCCGACCTGGGACTTCAGCGCGTCCGGGGTGCCCTCGGCGATCACCCGGCCGCGGTCGATCACCACGATGTCGTCGGCCAGCCGGTCGGCCTCCTCCAGGTACTGGGTGGTGAGCAGGACGGTCACGCCCTCGCCGACCAGGCCGCGCAGCAGCTCCCACACCTCGCCCCGGCTGTGCGGGTCGAGCCCGGTGGTGGGCTCGTCCAGGAAGAGGATCCGCGGCCGGCCGACCAGGCCGGCGGCGAGGTCGAGGCGCCGCCGCATGCCGCCGGAGTACGTCTTCACGGCCCGCCCGCCCGCCTCGCTCAATCGGAACCGGGCCAGCAGCTCGGCCGCCCGGGCCCGGGAGTCGCCGCGCGGCATGCCGAGCAGACGGCCGATCATCAGGAGGTTCTCGGTGCCGGTGAGGTTCTCGTCCACCGCGGCGTACTGGCCGGTCAGGCCGATCAGCGCCCGCACCCGGCCGGCCTCCCGGACCACGTCGTGGCCGGCCACCGCGGCCCGCCCGCCGTCCGGCTGCAGCAACGTGGCGAAGATCCGCACCGCCGTGGTCTTGCCCGCCCCGTTCGGCCCGAGCAGCCCCAGCACCGTCCCGGACCGCGCGGTCAGATCGACCCCGGCCAGTGCCCGGGTCTCCTTGAACGACTTGGCCAGGCCCTCGGCCTCGATCGCGTACGACATGAACACGCCTCCGCATCCGCTCGGCTGGACACGCACCCCTCCACTCTCCTGCAACCCGGCCCGCGGAGGCAGCCCGGCACCGCGGCCCCGCCTCGCCGCCCCGCCCCGGCTGCCCGCCCGCCCGGCCGTCCTGCCCCGGGCAGGGGTGTACCCAGGTACACCCCCGTCCGGTATCCAGCTGCAATGGCAGCGGCCCTGCGGCCCGGCATCGTCGGTGCCATGCGAAAGACACCCGTGGACACCACGGCGACGGCCCTGTTCCTCGTCGTCGCCTTCCTCGCCGCCGGCCTGCTCGGCGCACTCCAACCCGCCACCCCGATACCCTCGGAGGTCGTCCAGCTGACGCAGTTCGGGCCGGCCCTCGGGGTGGCCGCCGCCGCCCTGCTGCGGCCGGGGCGGGTGCGGGCACTGCTGACCGGCGGCCTGCCGGGACGGGGAGGCCGCGGCCGCCGGGCGCTCCTGCTCGCCACGGCACCCCTGGTCGTCGTGGTGGCCGCGGGCGCGTACGCGGCCCTCACCGGGGACGCCCGGCCGACCCGCCCCGGCGCCCCGTTCGCGCTGATCGCCGCGGCGCAGTTGGTCGGCGCGTGCGGCGAGGAGATCGGCTGGCGCTGCTTCCTGCAGCCGATGCTGCGCACCCGGCTCGGCCTCCTCGCGGCCTCGACCGCGGTCGGAACGGCGTGGGGCGTCTGGCACGTCCAGGTCTTCGCGCAGCACCCCGTGTACGCGGGTGCGTTCCTGGTGGCCGCGGTGTCGATGTCGGTCGTGCTGGGGTGGGCCCTCGACGGCGCCGGGATCTCCGGGCTCCCGCTCGCGGGGGGATTCCACGCCCTGGTCAACCTCGCCATGCTGCTGCTGATGGACGAGGAGTCCGGCGCGGTGCTGCCCATGGTCCTGTTCGGTGCCTCGTGCCTGGCGGCGGCCGCCCTGTGGACCTGGTGGGGCGTCAGGCGGGGGTGGAGGACGGCGCCGACACCGGCTAGGCTCCCGAGGATCATGGAAGACGTCCGATAAGCCGCGATGCCCGACGAGCCCCGTGCGGCCCTCTCCCGTGCCTGTGTCGCGGTCGGCCGGTGCCAGCTGGCGAGCCTGCACGCGCTCGCCGCGTCGGCGGTCGGCGCGCTGGTCCCGCTCGCCCTCCTCCTGGTGCCGGTGGGCATCGGCCTCCGGCTGCTGCCGCCCGCCGCGCGGGCCCTGCGCGCGCTGTCCGACCGCTCGCGGGCCCGCGCCGCCCGGTGGACCGGCGTCCGGATCGACCCGCCCGCCCCGCTGCCCGCGGACCGCACCGCGCCCGCCCGCAGGCAGGCGGGCGCGATCCTCGCCGACGACGGGTTCTGGCGCGACCTGGCGTGGGCCTGGCTGGAGCCGGTGACCGGCGGCCTCCTGGTCGCCGTCCCCCTGGCACTGGTCGAGTACGGGGCGTTCGGCGCCCTGGTGCAGCCGTTCGTCTGGCGGGCCCTCGGCGACGGCAACTGGTACGCCTTCGTCCCGGTCCGCAGCACCGCGACCGTGCTCGCCGCACTGCTGCTGGGCCTGGCCCTCGCCGCCGCCGGCCTCCTCGTCGCCCCCGCCGTGCTGCGACTGCACGCCCGGACGGGTCGGGTGCTGCTCGCACCGGCGCGCAGCACCCGGCTGAACCGGCGGATCGAGCACCTCACCGACACCCGCGGCCGCGCCCACGACACCCTGGCCGCCGAACTGCGCCGCCTCGAACGGGACCTGCACGACGGCGCGCAGGCCCGGCTGGTCGCCCTGGGGATGACGCTGGACCGGGCCACCCGGGCGCTCGAGACCGACCCGGAGGCGGCCCGCGAACTCCTGCAGGACGTCCGCCGGACCTCCGAACGGGCCCTGCAGGACCTGCGCGACCTCGTCCACGGCATCCACCCGCCCGTGCTGGCCGACCGCGGCCTCGGCGACGCGGTCCGCTCGCTGGCGTTCGACAGCTTCCTGGACGTCCACGTCGACGCCCGGCTGCCGGCACGGCTCCCGGCACCCGTCGAGTCCGCGGCCTACTTCGCCGTCGCCGAGGCGATGACGAACGCCGCCAAGCACTCCGGGGCCCGCGAGGTCCGCATCGCCCTGACGCACGGGGACGGCCTGCTGCGCGTCGTCGTCGCCGACGACGGGCGCGGCGGCGCCGACCCCGCCGGGGGCACCGGGCTGGCCGGGGTGCGGCAGCGCCTGGACACCTTCGACGGCACCCTCGCCCTGCACAGCCCGCCGGGCGGACCGACCACCGTGACCCTGGA
The DNA here is from genome assembly GCF_040680995.1 of Kitasatospora sp. NPDC051914. NCBI lineage: Bacteria > Bacillati > Actinomycetota > Actinomycetes > Kitasatosporales > Streptomycetaceae > Kitasatospora > Kitasatospora sp. NPDC051914. The sequence continues at coordinate 82,264 of NZ_JBFAXX010000029.1, read as the reverse complement.
GATACCGTGCGCGTTGTCCTCGCCGAAGACCTCTTCCTGCTGAGGGACGGGCTGACCCGCACCCTCCGGGAACACGGCTGCGAGGTCGTGGCGGTGGACAACGGCCCGTCCCTGCTGCGCGCCCTGCTCGACGCGGGCGATGCGGCACCGGACGTCGCGGTGGTGGACGTGCGGCTGCCGCCGACGTTCACCGACGAGGGCCTGCAGGCGGCCCTGGAGGCCCGCCGCCGGCGGCCCGGCCTGCCCGTCCTCGTGCTCTCCCAGTACGTCGAGCCGCTCTACGCCAACGAACTGCTGGCCACCGGGGAGGGAGCCGTCGGGTACCTGCTCAAGGACCGGGTCACCAACACCGAGCAGTTCGTCGACTCGGTCCGCCGCGTCGCCGCCGGCGGCACGGTGATGGACCCGCAGGTCATCTCCCGCCTGCTGACGCGCGGCGACGCCCGGGGCACGATCGGCGGTCTGACGCCGCGTGAGCGCGAAGTCCTTGAGCTGATGGCGGAGGGCAGGTCGAACGCCGCGATCGCGCACACCCTCCACATCAGCGAGAGCGCCGTCGCCAAGCACATCGCGAGCATCCTGACCAAGCTCCGGATCGGCCCGTCGGCGGACGACAACCGCCGGGTGCTGGCCGTGCTGGCCTATCTCAGGCAATGAGCCGCACGCACCGGCCGGGCCCCTGCGGGACGCTTTCCCGCAGGGGCCCGGCCGGTGCCGGTCGTGCCCGTCAGTCCCGGTGGGCCTCCGCGGTCGCCCGGACCCGGCCGCGGACCAGGAACCAGCCGCCGACCAGCGCGGCCGCGATCAGCGGGAGGCAGGTGACGGTGGTACGGCCCACGCCGCCGTCCAGCCACATGAGCACCACCACGGAAGCGAGGAAGCCCAGCGTGACGATCTGCGTCCACGGGGCCCATGGCAGCCGGTAGCCGGGCCGGGTGACCCGACCGGCCTCGGCGCGCCGCCAGAACAGCAGCGAGCAGACCATGATCATGGCCCAGGTGCCGAGGATCCCGATCGAGGCGAAGTTGACGACCAGTTCGAACGCCTCGCCCGGCATGACGTAGTTCAGCACCACGCCGAGCACGCCGAACGCGGCGGTCAGCAGGATGCCGCCGTAGGGGACGCCGCCCTTGTTCATCACGCCGGTGAACTTCGGCGCGGAGCCCGCCACCGACATCGAACGCAGGATGCGGCCCGTCGAGTAGAGGCCGGAGTTCAGGCTGGAGAGGGCGGCGGTGAGGACCACCAGGTTCATCACGCCGGCCGCGCCGGGGATGCCCAGCTTGTCGAAGACGGTGACGAAGGGGCTCTGCTCCCCGGAGTAGGCGGTGTACGGGAGCAGCAGGGCGAGCAGCACGACCGAGCCGACGTAGAACAGGCCGACACGCCACATGATGGAGTTGATCGCCTTCGGCATGATCTTCTCGGGGTGCTCGGTCTCGCCGGCCGCGACGCCGCACAGCTCGACGGAGGCGTACGCGAAGACCACGCCCTGGACGAGCAGCAGCATCGGCATCACACCGCCGGGGAAGATCCCGCCGTTGTCGGTGATGGTGGCGAGGCCCGGGGTGTGGCCGCCGACCTCGTGCCGGGTGACGACCAGGAAGATGCCGACGAGCATGAAGGCGACCAGCGCGGCGACCTTGACGATCGCGAACCAGAACTCCATCTCGCCGAAGTACTTCACCGAGATCAGGTTGGCCGCGAGGACGACGGCGAGGGCGATCAGCGCCAGGACCCACTGCGGGACGCTGCTGAACATCGCCCAGAAGTGGGCGTACGTCGCGGCGGCCGTGATGTCGGCAATGGCCGTGGTCGACCAGTTGAGGAAGTAGAGCCAGCCCGCCGTGTAGGCGCCCTTCTCGCCCATGAACTCGCGGGCGTAGGAGACGAAGGCACCGGAGGACGGCCGGTAGAGGACCAGCTCGCCGAGCGCGCGCACCACGAAGAAGGCGAAGACGCCGCAGACCGCGTACGCGATGAAGAGGGAGGGGCCCGCGTTCGCCATGCGGCCGCCGGCGCCGAGGAAGAGCCCGGTGCCGATCGCGCCGCCGATGGCGATCATGTTGACGTGACGGGACTTCAGGTCCTTGCGGTACCCGGCGTCTCCGGCGTCGACGTGCGGGGAGGGGGCCGTCGGCGCCCCGGTGGCGAGCGGGCCGGCCGCAGTCGTCGTGCGGTCACTCATGGAGTTGTTTCGCCTTCGTGAGGGGAGGGATGTCCTGCTTCGCCCCGGTGCGACGGTGGTGAGGGTGGTCACCGCGGCACGGGGCTGACGGCACATCCTGGCGGCAGGCGAGGCTTCTCGGCAGTGGCAGATGTCACGTTTGGCATAGATTTGCAGGAGATTTGAGCTTTCTCCCTCGTTTCGTGCGGGAGCTTGGGATTTACGCCTGCAGAATCAGATTCGGGCGTAGGGGTTGCCGGTAGGCGGGCCGGCCGTGTCGACCGATCAGGCCGACGGCGGAAGGTTCAGGAAGTCCATCCGGTTGTCGGCGCTCAGCACCTCGCCCCGGACGGGGGCCCGCGCCTCGCGGCGAAGTTCCCCGACCGCGGGCCGGGCGAAGGAGACGGTGAGCGTGTACGGGGGCCGGCCGGCGGCGGTGTTGTGCGCGTCGACGGGCGCCATCAGCCGCTCGGTCACGGTCGTGAGGTCGTGTCCTGCGCACAGGGCCTCGGCCGGGAGGACCACGATCCCGCTCGCCGCGTCCGGCCCGAGGCGGATGTGTCCCTCGGGGCTGCGGCTCGCCCCCTCGCCGAACTCCACCCGCAGCCCGTACCCGCCGCCGACCAGTCCGTCCGGGCCCTCGATCTCCACAACGACGCCCTGCGGGGCCAGCCGGTCGGGCAGGTCCATCGTCCCGCCCGGGCCCGCTGCGAGCAGCAGACCGATCTCGAAGCGGCCCGGATCGTGCGCGCCCTCGGACACCGACCCGTACGAGCCGAGGGTGAGCCGCGGCCCGGGCACCGGGCGGTCGGGTGCGCGCTCCGGCTCGGGCGGGGGCTGGGGGAGGAGGTGGAAGCCCTTCTCGCCGCACCGGCTGTGGAGGGACGTCCCGCCGCCGGGCAGCGGGGTGTCGACGGTCGGCGGGGCGACGAGGGGCGCCGCTTCGGGGGCGGGCAGGCGGTGCGGGGCCGACCCGCCGTGCTCCCGCGGCTCCGGCCGGTAGACGACGAGGCCGGTGATGCCGAGGATCAGGACGACCCACGGGGCGGCCTTCCTGGCCCGCTCGTTCACACGTTCCCTCCTCCGCGATGCCGGGAGGATATCGGAGGCGTGCGACGGCGCCGCCGCCCGGTGCAGTGCCCGGTGTGGCGGCGGAGGCCGGTGCCGGTCGGTCAGCCCGGGATGTCGAAGGTGGCGGGGAGGAAGATCAGGGCGGCGGCGACGAGGCCGGCGCCGTCGCGGGCGTCGATCTCGCCGGCCGCCTCTTCGGCCGGACCACCGCCCGGTCCCGGGCCGGTACGGGCTGTCGCGGGTATGGCCGTGGGGGCGGGCGGCGCCAATAATGGGCATGCTCATGACCTGTCGGATCCTCACCGGAAGGTTGTTCCCTTGTTCCTGACCGACACTCCGATCACGAGACGCACGTTCGCCCGCTCCGCGCTCGCCGCCGCGCTCGCCGGTGCCGGGCTCGGGCTCGGTGCGCCGCAGGCCTCCGCGGTCCGGGCCGCGAGCGTCCCCGGCGGCGCCGACTGGCTCGGCGCACTCGGCCCGGACGCCGTGCTGTCCCGGCTCACCCTCCCCGGCACCCACGACACCTGTGCCCTGTACGGCGGGGCGCTGGTGCAGACCCAGACCCTCAGTGTCCCGGACCAACTGGCCGCCGGTGTGAGGTTCCTGGACATCCGGTGCCGGGCGATCGACGGGGTGTTCGCGATCCACCACTCGTCGTTCTTCCAGAAGATCTTCTTCGGTGACGTGCTCAACCAGGTCGGCGCGTTCCTCGCCGCCCATCCGGGCGAGACCGTGGTGATGCGGGTCAAGCAGGAGTACTCCAGCGTCCCGGACGCCGATTTCGGGGCGATCTTCGCCGACTACCGGCGCCGCTGGCCGGGCCTGATGTGGACCGAGGACCGCATACCGCGGCTCGGCGAGGTCCGCGGCCGGATCGTGCTGCTCGCCGACAACGGCGCGCTCCCGGGCATCCGCTGGGGCGGGCCGCGCACCGACATCGAGGACGACTACGACATCGGCACCATCTTCGACTTCTACAACCGCAAGTGGCCGGAGGTCTCCGCGCACCTGGACGCCGCCCGGGCCTCCGGCGACCCGAACCGGCTGTTCCTCACCTTCACCTCCAGCTCGGGCTGGGGCCTGTGGCCGCGGCAGGCCGCCGACGCCGCCGCCTCGAAGCTCCGCGGCTACCTCGGCGGGCTCGACCACGCCTCCCGCCCGGTGCTCGGCACGGTCCCGATGGACTTCGTGACGGCGGACTCCGCGCGCAGCCTGTACGCGCTGAACTTCGGCGGCTGACGGCGAGGGCACCCGCCCGGGCCCGCACGACGGCGGCCCCGGCCGAGAGGCCGGGGCCGCGGTCACCGACGCCGTGTCAGCAGTTGACGGTGCCCCGGCGCAGCGCGTGGCCGGAGGTGTTGCTGTCGTCCGCCCAGTACACCGGCTTGGAGCCGGCGGTGCACTCGCCCGCCCCGGCCAGGGTGAAGCCCTCGTTGTTGATGTTCGCCATGCCGCTCGGACGGTTGTAGACGGCAATGGTGGCGAACACGCCGGAGGCGTTGACCTGCATCGTCCGGTGCTGGCCGCTGCAGGTGTCGTCGCAGACCACCCACAGGCGCGAGGCCTGGGGCTCCCACTGCACCTCCATCACCCCGGCCATCCCGCTGCTGATCGAGGCGACCCGGGTGAAGGCGCCGGAGTCCTGCAGCACGTAGCCGTACACCGTGCCGGTGCCCTCGACGCCGACGAAGAACACGCCGGCGGTGTGCGTGCCGTACCCGGCCGGGTTGTAGGCGGCACCCGTCGACTCGTCCTTGAAGCCGGCCGCGGTCAGCGCCGTGTCGGGGACCCAGGTGATGCCCTCGAAGCCCAGGTTGGAGCCCACCGACGGCAGGTCGGCGGTGAGGTTCCACTCCTTGGCGGCGGTCAGCGTGGTGCCCGTGCCGCTCACGTCGTACCGCAGCACCGACAGCCGGCTGGTGCCGGAGGCGTCGCCGTTGCGCTCGCTCGCCACGAACACCCCGGCCGACGAGCCGGAGCCGGTGACCGTCACGCCCTCGCTGTCGGGCGTGCCGGTGCCGCCGGTGAAGCGCAGCGTCTTGCCGGAGGTCCAGCCGTTGGCGGTGTCCGGCTGCCAGCCGCCGGAGCCGTTCGGGACCAGGCGCCACAGCTTGCCGGAGTTCTGCGCGCCCCACATCACGCCGCCCTCCTGGTGGAGGCCGCTGAGGTCCGTGCCGAACACGTTCGAGGCGTCGGCCGTCGCGACCGAGCTGCCGCCCGGCCACGCCGCCGGCGTGCCCCCGCCGCCGCAGCTGTTGGCGGCGCCCAGGGTCAGCGCCGCCGACCCGAACGTGCCCGTGCCGTCCGGGCAGCGCGACCAGGACGGCGAGGAGTGGCTGCTCCAGGTGAAGCTGTCGACCAGCGTGCTGCCGCCCGGCAGGTACAGCCGCGCCTTGTCGGATGAGCCCAGGCCGAACGAGTTGTGGACGTCGAAGGCCCGGAACCCGCCCGCGGCCAGCACCGTTCCGGAGGCGATCGTGTAGTTCGAGCCGTTGTTGTCGTCCTTGAGGACCCAGCCCGACACGTCGACCGCGGCGGTGCCCTTGTTGTAGAGCTCGATCGAGTCGTTGACGCTGCCGGTGGTCACCACTTCGTTGATCCGGACGTCGTCCGCCGGGGCCGCCTGGGCCGGCGACACGGCGAGGGGCCCGAGGGCCAGCGCCGGGCCGGCGACGGCGACGAGGAAGAGGCGGAGGCTGCGGCGCCACCGGGGCATGCGTGATGCTGTCACGAAGTCCGTCCTGGGGTCGTGCTGACAGGCCGGCACCACCGTCCCGGTCCGTGCCGAACGGGCCTCCTCCGGCAGGCGAGTGTGTTGTGAACGCTGGACGAACCGGAGCCCCGGCGCGGCCGCCGTCCGTGCGGCGCATGGCCGCCGTTCGGGCGGGGCATGGATGACGGGTCCGCGCCAACTCCACCCGGAAGGCTGCCACGTGAAGCGCAAGTCCTGGGCCCTGCTCACCGCTCTGACCACCCTGCCGCTGGCCCTGTCCAGCACCACCGCGGTAGCCCTGCCGTCCGACGGCGGCGGCACGGCGACCACTGCCTGCAGCTACACACCGGCGGTTCCGGCCGACAACTTCAAGGGCATCCCCGTCTTCGACGCGAAGAAGGCCGCGAAGCCGTACAGCGCGACCCTGCGGACCAGTCAGGGCCGGATCACCTTCAAGGCGCTGACCGACAAGGCCCCGTGCACCACCTTCTCGTTCCGGTTCCTGGCCGAGCGCGACTACTTCGACCGCAGCCACTGTCACCGGCTCACCACCCAGCGGATCTTCGTGCTGCAGTGCGGCGACCCGACCGGCACCGGCAGCGGCGGGCCCGGCTACTCCTTCCCGGACGAGAACCTGGAGGGCGCCACCTACCCGGCCGGAACGGTCGCCATGGCCAACGCCGGTCCGAACACCAACGGCAGCCAGTTCTTCTTCGTCTGGAAGGACACCAAGCTCTCGCCCAACTACACGCCGTTCGGGCAGGTCACGGCCGGGCTCGACGTCCTGCAGAAGATCGCCGCGGGCGGCGAGGACGACCAGAACAACCCCGGCGACGGCTTCCCGAACCTGCCCGTCAACATCCGGCACGTCGGCATCACCAAGCGCTGAGCGACCGAAGGTCGCATCGGGCGCCGCCAGCCCCGCGCCGCCCGCAGGCCCGTCCGGTACTGCACCGGACGGGCCTGCGGGCCATCGCCCGGGCCGGTTCCGGCCGGTGCGCTGTCGGCCGCGGCCGGACAGGACCCGGGTGGGCGGAAGGGCGAGAGCCGTTGTCCCGGCGGCGGGCGGACGGGTCGCCGTCCCGCCTGCCGTACCGGCATCGCAGGTCCGATAATCCCGGCGATCAAGGACGGATGGGGCGTATGGTCGTCAATCCCCCTCAAGGGAGAGGAGTTGACCTGATGGGACTTTTCAAGGACGCACCGCCACAGGTGCATCCGGAGTACACCCAGCTGCGCTTCATGGCAGCCGGGTCGCCGTCCTGGTGGAAGCAGAACCGGCACCGCGTCCTGGCCGTCGCGGGCCTCCTGGCCGGCTTCTGGCTGGCGGGACACCACGACGCCGCGCCCGGCACCTGCGAGACCCCGGCCGCCACGGCGAGCCCTGCCCGCTGATCCGTGCGCCGCTCCGGCGGCCGGGCGGGCCGGGCGGGCCGGGCCGGCACGTCACCGGGCAGGGACCGCACTGCGGTGAGTCCGTCGCTCGGGCTCGTGGCACCCGTGGGGCGATGAGGAGTTCGGGCAGGGCACCCACCTCGGGTGCCGCGCCCGCCTGCCGAGTGCGAGCCGCCGCTGTCGGCAGGGCGCACGCGACGGTGCCGTCTCCGGACGAGTTTCTCCACCAGGCCGTCAGCGGCACCCCGGGCATCCGCCTCGGTGCGGGTCACTGTTCTTCGCCGAGTTCGGTGAAGAGGGTGAGCTGGAGGGCACCCGGTGCCTCCAGCCGGGAGTTGAGCGAGTTCCACGGTGTGCGGACCGGCTCGGCGACCACCTCGGCCCCGGCCGCGGCGAGTGCGGCGGTGGTGGCGGTGGAGTCGTCGACCTGGAAGGCCACCCGGATGTGGCCGGCCACCCGTCGGCCGACCTCGACCTCGTCGATGAACGCGGCGTTGCCCGGGTCGGTGATCTCCAAGGTGGCGCGGCCGGCCTCCAGGATGGTCACCCGGCCGCCGGGCGAGGCGAAGGCACCGCGCTCGGTCAGCCCGAGCACGTCGCGGTAGAAGTGCAGCGCCTCCTCGTAGTCGTCCGCCGTCACCACCAGACGGAGTTCGCGAACGGCGGGCTCGTTCCCGGAGGCGGCAGGGGCTGCGTCGGACATCGTGGCTCCTCGTGCGGACGGCGAACGTGTGGACGGAGAACCGGCGGCCCGTCCGATCCATTCTGCGTGGCCCGGCCGCGGCTACTTCAAGAGCGCAGAGTGGTCCGGGCCTGACCGGACCACGGTGACCACGGAGAAGGAGATCACGGTCTTCACCCTGGACCCGCTCAGCGGCCGGCCGAGCGAGCCGAGGACGGGGCAGCGGTAGCCCGCTCGGCGGGGGGGGGGCTGTGCCTGTCAGCGGTTGAGGCGGACCGTCATCTCGACGCTCACCCGGTCGCCCGCCGCGAGGCCATGGGGTTTGCGCACGGCGCTCTTGAGCGGGAGCAGGTAGCGGCCGTCCTTCGGGAAGAGCGAGGTGGCGAAGGCCACGTTCCCGATCCGGGCGTCGACGGGGATGGCGCCCCAGCCGTACGTGGCCTGCGAGGCGATCTCCTGGATGTCGGCGGACTGTTCCTCCGGCACCGGGACGAAGTAGAACGGCGAGGGCCCGCGCCACTCGATGACGCGACCGGCGAAGGCGAGGTCCATGGGGGAGAGTCCGTTCCTGAAGGGGAGCCCGGGCCCTGCAGCGTAACGCTGTCCAGGTCCCGTGTGCCGACGGGTCCCGAGTCGAGTACTTGTACGGATACCAGGTGTCACACCGCTTTCTTAGGCTCTGCGTTCGTGTCACGGACCAGGGGGATCAGAGTGAGCGACCGGATCGACGTCGAGCCGAGCGAACTTCGCGGATCGGCTGTACCGGTCCGTCGGATCCTCGCCCTGGTACTGACTGCCCTCACCACCCTGACTGCCGGAGGATGCATGTCCACCCCGGGAAGGAACGATCCGTTGCCCGTCATGGCCAAGGCCGACGCCCAGGCGTGGGCGCAGCACATGACGGAGTCCCTCGCGCAGAGCGCCGGAGTAACACTGTCGCCGACCACCGCGAAGCCGTTCTTCAGCAACTGCGTCGGCAAGAACGACGAGGTCGCCGACGACGGCCGCTACACCCTCAGCTACGCGGTCGACAGCACCGTTCCCCTGCAACAGCACCCCGAGGCCGTCAAGAAGATCCGCGCCGTACTGGAGCAACAGAAGTTCAGCATCGACGGCTACCGGGAGACCTGGGAAGGCCGGCCGTCCGCGCTGTTGGACGCCACCGACACCGACGGCCGCTACCTGGTCAGCGTCGAGACGGGCGGTGGTACCGACCGCCTGCTCTTCCGGATCAACACCCGTTGCCTGATGCCGCCGTCCACCGCTTCTCCAGGTCAGCGCTGAAGCGGGAAGGACGCCATCTCCGCCGGACCCGGGCAGAAGGTCTTGGTCCTCTGTCGTCCCATGCCCCTGTCTTCGCATCCCCGCCCGTGCCCGCCCCTGCCGGTCCGGTCCGCGCCGAACCGTCGGCGGCCGGGCGGGCTGCGGTCACCACTGGGCCCAGGGCATGGTCCAGCCGCTGAGGCCGTTGGCGGGGTCGAGGGGATGCTTCTTGACGGAGTTTCGGATGATGACGACGTCGCCGACGAGGGAGGCGGCGTAGACCTTGCCGGCGGTGGAGTCGTCGTCGCCGGCCGGGGTGTCGACCATGCCGATGCAGCCGTGGCTGATGTTCGAGCGGCCGACGGCTCCGCCGGCCTGCGGGTTGCCGTGCAGGTAGGTGCCGCTGGTCGTCAGCCGCATCGCGTGCGGCTCGACGGCGTCGTAGCCCTCGCCCACGAGGCCGACCTGGCCCCGGGAGGTCATCCTCTCCATCCGGCTCATGGCGGAGATGACCATGGTGCCGTTCCAGGACGGGTTGTCGTCGGTGCCCGCGGTGATCGGGATGGTCTGGTCGGGCTTGCCGTCCTCCTTGACCACCATCTGGTGGGTGCGGGCGTCGACCTCGCTGATCCGGGAGCGGGCGACGGTGAAGTTCTCGTCGCGCTGGGTCGCGCCGTACACGCCGGGTGCGAGTTCCACGCTCTTGGTCCCCAGGTGGATCTTCACCGTGGTGCCGGGCTTCCAGTAGGCGGCGGGACGCAGGTCGAGGCGGGTGTCGTTCTCGAACCAGTGACCCCTGACCTCGGTGCCGTCCGAGGCCTCCACGGTGATGGCCTTCTCGGCGTCCTTCTTGTTCTTGACCTTCACGCCGAAGTGCACCGAGATGATCATGCCGACGCCGAACTTCCGGCCCGTGACGACGTTGTCCTCGACCTTGGCGGTCTTCGTGGGGGTCAGGGTGGTGAACTTGCCGGTGGCGGTGGTCGCCACACCGGAGGCGTCCACGGCCTTGGCGTTCACGGTGTAGGCCGAGCCGACCGCGAGGCCGCCGGTGGCCGGGATCCAGGTCAGGCCGTCCGCGGCGACGGAGCCCTCGACCGGCCTGCCGTCCGCGCCGGTGACGGCGACCTCGGTCAGCTTGCCCGTCGCCACCGACACCTTGACCGCGCCCGGGGCCACGTTCTGCGCGCCGTCCTTCGGCTCGATCGACAGCACGGCCGCGGACGCCTTCGCCGCACCGCCCCCGCCGGTACCCCCCGACCCGCCGGAGGCCTCCCCGGTGCCGTCGGCCCCGCCACCACTGCACGCGGTCAGCAGGAGAACCCCGCCCAGTGCCGCACCCGCCATCGATGTCCGTCGCACGACGGCCCCCCTCCATCGGATCTTCCGGAGAGGTACACGCGTCGAGGGGCACGCAGGTTGCGGCCGAAATGATCGAACAGTGTCACGGATGCGTACCGGAGGGACCCGGCGCATCTCCGAGGTGCGTCCTCGCCGTGAGCGGGCTCCTTGCGCCGCGGCCTGCGCCCGGGAACCGGGAGCGGGCGGGGTGCGTCGCGAGGCACAGGACGATCGGTCGGGGGCCGGTATGGGGTATGTGGAGGAACACGGGAGTGCCGGTGGCTGCGCGCGGGTTGCGGTGTGGAGCGCGGCAGCGCTGCTCATCGCCACGACGGGCGTCCTCTACGGCAACACCCGGGTGGGTGAGGCGTGGCACTGGTGCCTGACCCAGGATCACGAGCCCGATCCCAGGGCGGCCGCGGCCGCCCGCTCCGTGTGGGTCCTCATGTTCGTCGCGCTGCTGGTGCTCGGCGCGGTGCTCTCCCCGCTGCCGCACAGCAGCTGGTACCTGGTGCCGGCGATGCTCGCCGTCGCCGCGGGGCTGACCTGGCTCTACGTCACCGGAATGGGGTCACCTGCCCCCTCGCAGGTCGGCGAGCCGATGGAGGCCTCGTGCCGGACCGCGCCGAGCTTCCCGTTCAGGCACTGAGCCCGTGGCGGTCGTGACGCCGTCGGGAGCGACGCCGCCAACGGCGCGGAGCCCGCGTGCCGTGCCGTTCGGCGAGGGCCCGCTGGGCGGCCTCGGCCGCCTCCGGGTCGTCGTACTCGTCCTCCTCACCGATCCGGACGCCCCAAGCCCCGGTGACCCGTTCACCGACCGATGAGCCGAGCCACTGCCCGTCACAGCCTGCGATCCCGGAGGCCCTGCTGTGCCGGCAGGGCCTCCACCCTTCGATTCCCCAGGTCGCTTCCACGCGGTCCGGCCCACACCACGACCCGAGCACGGCCTCTGAGACCGGTGAGCTCGCACACCGAAGGGGAGAGAGAAGAAGTGACGGTCCATCTGGTCGGCGGCGGACGGGATCGCGCTGGACGAGAACACCGCGCTGTCCGTGGCCGACGGGACCGGCCCGGTGCGGGGCGCCGGCCGCGCCAGGGTGCCCCACTGGGCGGGGACGGTGCCACGGTCAGCTCCCACCGCGCCGGCGCGGTGGGAGCCGTGACGCGGCTGACGCCGTGACAGCGGACGGACGGCGGCCCGCCGTCCGCCCCTCCCCGGCAGCCCGAGCGGCCCGTGCTGCGCCGCTGCCGCGGCGGCCGGGAAAACCGCTTTCCGGCGGCCCGAGCAGGGTGGTAGACACCCGGGGTGCATAACACTCTCGAGTTCTCCGACCTCCTGCGGCTGATTGACGAACGGTCGACCGCGTTCCGGGCCGCGGTCGCCTCCGCGCCCGGCCTTGACGCACAGGTGCCGACCTGCCCCGAGTGGACGCTGTTCGACCTGGCGCAGCACCTGGGCGGGGGCGACCGCTTCTGGGCCGCCATCGTCGGTGCGGGCCCCGCCGAGGCCCCGCCCGCCGAGGCCGCCGCCGAGCGGGCCACCCTAACCCCGCCGCGGGAGCGCGAGGCCCTGGTGGCCTGGCTGGAGGAGTCGACGCAGCTGCTCCTGGGCGCGCTGCGGGAGGCGGGCCCGGACCGCGGCTGCTGGGCGTGGTGGAGTGCCCTGCAGACGCCGCGGACCTCCGGCGGTGTCGCCCGGCACCGGGTCCAGGAGAGTGCGGTGCACACCTACGACGCCCAGCTCGCCGCGGGCGCCCCGCAGCCGCTGCCGGCCGAGGTGGCCCTCGACGGTGTCGAGGAGTTCCTGTTCACCTGTGTCGCGACGCCCAGCGCCTGGCCGCACAAGCCCACCGCCTTCGACTTCCACGCCGCCGAGGGGCGCTCCTGGCGCCTCACGGTCGACGGCGACGGCGCCCGGACCACCCGTCTGCCCACCGCCACCGGCGGCGAGGGCCCGGACGCGGCCGGCGTCTCCGTCCACGCCACGGCCGGTGAACTGGTCCTCTTCCTCTACGACCGCGTTCCGGTGGACTCCGTGCGGATCGACGGCGACGCCGGGCTGTTCGACCTGCTCCGCGCCTGGGAGCCGGAGGAGTAGGACGTCACGGGGCGCCGGCCACGCCGCCCCCGGGGCCCGCCGCGAGCAGGGCGGTCCGGGGGTGGCGTACCGGGTCGGCGGGTCTCAGGAGAGCACGCCGCCGTAGTCGGGCAGCTTGAAGGTCCGTTCGGCGTGACCGCCCACCAGGTCGGTGGTGTTGTTGCCGATGTTGGCGATGATCGTGTAGCCGTTGCGCTCGATCTCCTGGCGCTTCGCGGTCTTGAAGGCCGAGGTCTCCTGGAAGAGGTCGAACAGCGACCGGCCGTACAGCCCGTCGACCGGGTAGCCGACCTTGGTCAGGTTGTACCGGGTGAAGGCGTCGATGAAGTCCGGCCGGGCGGTGACGAAGAAGACCTTCACTCCGCGGTCGTGCGCCGCCCGCGCCACCTTCAGCACCGCCGCGACCGCTGGCGTCGGGTAGGACGGCGTGTAGTCGGTCTCCAGGGAGGTGTTGTCGATGTCGAGGACGACCGCGGGCCGGTAGCCCGTCGGCGCCTGCGGCACTCTCTCCTGCACGTAGGCGCCCGCGGCGTCGGCGACCACCTGGACGTCCTTCAGCCAGGTCTCGTACGGCACGTCCGGGCGGCCGAGGGTCTGCACCTGGTCCGCGCCCCGGGCGGGTTCCGCGGCGGCGGCCGGCTGCGCCGCCCCGACGAGCAGCACACCGCCCGTCGCCACCACGACCGCGAGATGCCGCACTCCGAACCGTCCTGCCATGCCCATGCTCCTTTGTTCGAGGGTGGGAGCAGGATGACCCATCCCGGTTACCTGTCGGTAGACATCGGGCGAAGATCATTGCGGAACCCGATTCCCCTGCGCCCCACCGGACTTCGCCCGCGCCTCACGCCCCGGCAGCATGCGGGCGGGTCCGGCGGCCGGTCCGGTGTCGTCAACACCCGCTACGGTTCCTGCCGGCACCACGGCGGTGCGGGAAAGGCGGGGAGCGGTGAACGACGGCACGGCCACGGTGATCGGCTGGGACGAGGTACGGGCTCTGATCGCGGGCCGGGTCCCGGGCCCGGTGATCGAGCGGCTGTCCGGGGTGCCCGCGGAACGACTGGCCCACCTCCGCACCCCGCTGCGCAAGCTGCGGTCCGAGCTGCTCCGCGAGGCGGTGTCCGCCGATGCGAACCGCTCCTTCCCCGCCTACGGACAGCTGGCGGCACTCCAGGCGGCCGGCCTGTCCGCCGCCCGCACCCCGGCCGAGGCCCTCGACTGGCTAACCCACCGCCGCCTGCGGGACGTCACCTGGACGCTGCCCGACGGCGGCTCCACCAACGCGGACCACCGCGCACTGCTCGCCGTCCTGCTGGAACCGCACCGCAGCACCGCCTGGCAGTGCGAACTCGCCACCCGCCTCGCCGAGTGGCTGCCGCCGCGCGGGGACGGCCCCCGCTGGCTGGTGGCGCACGGCCTCGCCGTTTGGTCCGGCGCGGCGGTGCCGGCCACCGACGGCTACGTCACCGGCTGGGTGCGCCAGGGCGGCCTGATGCGGTACCAGCACCGCGAGATCGCCGAGTGGTTCGCCGACCAGGGCCTGCGCGAACCGGTGCCGCACCACGACACCCTGCTCTCCTGGCTGCGCGCCCAGCCCCGGCTCGCCGAATTCGTCCGCCGACTGTTCGAAGTCCCGGACGTCGGCGCCGAGTTCACCGACCCGTACGCCGCCCGGTCCGGACCCGACAACGAGTGGCCCGAGGCCCTCGCCGCGCTGGCCGCCGAGGGCGTGCTCGACCGCGCCGAACTGCTCGACCACTGCCTCGGCAAACTGCTCCGCGGCGACCGGCCGGGCAACCTGCGCGGCTTCCTCCACCTGCACGACGCACTCGCACCGGACCCGGACGAGATCCTCGCCCGCTCCCGCGACTACCTCCGGCTGGCCGCCGACGGGGCGCCCACCGCCGCCAAGACCGCCCAGGCGGCCCTCCGCACCCTCGGCGACCGGCTGCCGGCCGACACCTTCGCCGAACTCACCGAGGCCGTCCTCGGCCGCCCCGAGAAGACCCTGGCCAACACCCAACTGACCTGGGCCGGCTCCCTGCTGCGCCACCACCCGGCGCAGGCCGACGCCCTGCTGCCCGCGGTCGCCGCAGGATTCGCCCACCCGGCCGCCGGCGTCCAGGACAAGGCCCTGCAACTCGCGGCCCGCCACCTCGCGCAGGCCGGGCCCGACACCGTCCGCACCCTCCGCACCGCGGCCCGAGGGCTCGGGCCCGTGCCGGCGGCGGACGCCCGCCGCCTGCTCGGCACCGACGACGCGACGGCCGACGCGGCGGCCGACGCGGGCGCCGGCCCCGCAGCCACCCCCGGCCCGCTGCCGCCGGCCGCCCCCGTGCTGGCCCGCCCGATGCCGCCGGCCGTGTCCGGGCCGTACGAACTCGCCGAGCGGCTGGCCGCCCTGCTGGCCGACCACAGCCCGGAGCCCGCCGAGTTCGAGGTGGTCCTCGCCGCCGTCGTCGCGGAGCACCACCGCGACGCACCGGCGGTCGCCGAGGCACTCGCCCCGCTCGCCGCCCGCCGCGGCCGCAGCCACTGGTTCCACTCGGTCGAGTTGCGCAACGTCCGAGTCGTGCTGGGCTGTCTGTTCGACGTCCTCGCCGGGGAGGACCACGGCCACGACCCCGAGGGTTACACCGCAGAACTGTGTGCCCTGCCTGCCCACCTCCGCACCGCTTCCGTGCTGCCGGCGCTGCGGGTGCTCGAGGTCGCGTCCGGCCTCGCCGGCCACCGCGCCGACCGCGGTGGCTCCGGCGGCCCGGTGCCGGTCCTGCTGGCGACGCCGACCGGTGCCGACGGCACGCTCGACCCGGCCGTGTTCGCGGACCGGCTGGACGCCTGCCGGGCCGCCGGTGCCGTCCCGTGGCCCGTCGACCTCGCCCAGGCACTGCTCCGGCTGCCGCCGGAGGCGGTGGCCGCAGCCACCGACCTGGCCCGCGGGCTCGGCGCCGAGCCGCCCACCGCGCCCCTGCAACTGCCGGAGGGTTTCCACGTCCAGCGCCCGGACATGCCGGAGCGGACGGGCCCGTACGGCTGGAAGCCCCCGATGGCCCCCAGGATCGCCCCGTGCGGCCGTCCGGGGCCGGATCCGGCGGCGGTGGCGCCGGTCGACCGGCCCGCCGCCCTGCTGTCCGCGGTGCCCGACCCGGGCGAGGCCGTGCTGTTCGTCGTGGGCGGGCACTGGGCGGCCGGTTCGGCCTGGCTCGCGCAGCTGCCCGTCCAGACGCCCTGGCACCCCGAGTCCGCCGCGGCCCACGCCGTCCCGGCCCTCGCCGTCCAGGCGCTGGACGGCGACGGCCAGCGCGGGGCGAACCCGGTGCTGCCCCTGCTCGCCGAGGCACCCGGCACCCCGGGCCCGGTCTGCCACCTGGCCCTCGCGTACGGGCTGACGGCCGCCCGCGCCGACCACCGCACGGCCGCCCTGGACGCGCTGCTGACCATGGCCGCGCGCGGCACCCTGCAGGGGCGGGACCTCGGCGGGCGGCTCGCCGGGCTCTGGGAGCTCACGGTCGCCAAGCCGAACCGGTTCCTGCCCGTCCTCGCCGACGCGGCCCGCGGCGGGGCGGGCCCGGCGGTGTGGCCCGTCCTCGCCGCACTGATCGCGGAGGCCGCCGCCGCACCCGCCCGCCGCGGGCTGGCGGACCTCCTGACCACCGCAGCGGAATGCGCCGCCGCCTCCGGCATCCGGGCCGACCTGCCCGTCCTCGACGCGCTCACCGCTCCCGCCGCCCCCCGGCGGGTCCGGACGGAGGCCGCCCGGCTCCGGGAGGTGCTGCGCCGTTCCCCGGGATCATGAGAGGGGAACGCGGCCCGCAACGGCGCACCGTCCAGGCCCTGGCCTCCGCCCTCCGACTCACCCCCCGGCAGGCGGCCGCACTCGAACAGGCCGCCGCCGCATGCGGCTGGAGGAGGAGCACGCCGAACGGCTCGCCGCGCTCCGCCGCGCACCGGCCGCCGGCCGGCACCGACAGGTGATCGACACGGCCGAGGCGATGCACTGGTTCTCCGGCCGGCTCATGCGCTGGGACACCTGGGGCGAGGTCTTCCAGCTCTCGGTGGACGCCGCCCGCGTGTGCGGCGACGTCCGTGCCGAGACCGTCCACCTGAACTACCTCACCTGGACGTCCGTCATGTGCCTGCACCGGTACCGGCGCGGGATCGAACTGGCCCACGACGCCCGGGAGCCGGCCCGTCGGATCGGCGACGCCGAGCAGGAGGCGTGGGCACCGAGCTACCGCGCGAGCGGCCTGCGGTACCTGCAGAGGTGCGAGAAGGCGGCCACCGCGTACCGGCAGGCCGCCGGGGTCCTCGCCGCGGTGGGCAACCGGCCGGCGCAGTACGGGGCTGCCGTCGGCGTCGGTCAGCGCTCGGGTTGCAGGTGCGCGAGCAGGTCGTGGAGGGGAGCGGGCACGTTCCCGGGTTCGAGGGCTTCGACCAGGAGGTGGCCGTAGCGGATCTTGCGGCCCTTCTTCGTGCCGAGGAAGCGCCGCATCTGGTGGTGCGGGGGCCGGCCGTGCTGTGCGGGCTGGCGTACGAAGGTGTGCCAGGCCGGGAGGTCGCCCTCCGCCCGGAGGACCTCCTCGACCCGTGCCACGCCGAGCGCGCGGATGAGTTCGTCCTCCAGGTCCGTCGCACACGTGAAGAACCCTCGGCGCGGTGCGCCGACCCCCTCGAGGGCGCGGTCGTAGAAGCGCTGCTCGCCCACGTCGCACAGTCCGGCGAGGCGCAGACCCAGTCCGGGAGGCCCGAGGAGGGTGGCGTAGCGGCCGACGTTCATCGCGCCGCCCATGGGTATGACGCACACCCCTTCGGCGGGCAGGTCCCTGCCGTAGCGAGCGGCCAGCGTCTCGACGGCCGCGAGATCGCTCGGCCCTTCCAGCAGTACCGCGGTCCGTACGCGCAGCCGTACGGCCAGTTCACTCGCAGGCCCACCGGGGCTGCCCGCCGCCCAGTCGCCGACCGCATCCCGGAACGCTCGCATGTCCGTCATGAGGAGATCCTGCTCCTGCCCGGGCGGGCGCGGCACGGAATTTTCCGTCGGCCGGGCCCCGCGGCGTCACGGTGACGGCGGAGCGGACGGGCGGTTCCGTCCCGGTCAGGAAGGCCGGGACCGTTGGAACGTCGTGGCCACGATCAGTGCGCCGCAGGAAGCGGAGATCGCCACGAGCCGGAGGCTTGCGGTGGCGGATGCGTGCTGCAGCAGCTGGCCTGCGGCGACGAAGCCGATGGGGCCGGTGACGGAGAGGGCCGTGTTCACGGCGATCATGACTTGGGTCCTGACCCCGGCCGGGGTGCGGGTGGCGAGGGTGGAGAAGAAGCGGGCGAAGAACACGCCGAACGACACCCCGCCGAGGGCCACGCCCAGGCCGACGATCCAGGGGGACCAGGAGACCAGCAGCAGCCAGGTGGAAAGGGCGAAGCCGCAGACCGCCACGGCGGCCGTCCGATCGGTCGGCGCCTTGATCCGGCTGGCCATCAGGCCTCCTGCCACCGAGCCGGCGCCGTAGGCGGCCACGAACCAGCCCGCCATGCGGGAGCCGCCGTCGAAGCGGGTGAGTGCCAGCACCGGCAGGGTGGCCATCATCGCCGTCCAGCCCATGTTCTGGATGCCGACACCGAGGATGCGCCGGGACAGCCGGCGGTCGCGCAGCAGCCATCGCAGGCCTGCCGCAACGCTCTGCGTGCCCTCGTCGGCGGCGGGCTTCGCGGTCCGGGGCACGAACGCCGCCACCATCAGTGCCGGCACCAGGAACGACACCGCGTCGATCAGCAGCACGGCCGGGGCGCCCAGGGCCGCGATCAGGAGGCCGCCCAGCGCGGGGCCGGCGAAGCTTCCTGTTTCGTTCACGGCGCCGAACAGGCTCCCCACCCTGGTGAGCCGGGCCTCGTCCTCGTTCACCAGGCGTGCCATGGCCAGCCACTGGGACGACGAGTAGGCGGGGAAGAAGGCGCCGACCCCGAACCCGAGCGCCAGCAGCCAGGGCAGCGACAGCAGGTGGGACCAGTGCAGGGCGGGGATCAGGGCGACGAGGACCGCACGGGCGATATCGGAAACGATCATGGTGCGCTTGGGGCCGAGCCTGACGGCCAGGGGGCCGCTGGGGATGCCGCACAGCGCGATCCCGGCGAACTCGGCGGCCATGACGGCACCCATCTGACCGGCGGACCCGGAAGTGACCAGGACGAACCAGGGCAGGGCGACGGCTGCCATCTCCGTCCCCAGGATCGAGGACGCCTCCGCGAAGAAGAGCGCGGACAACGACCATCGGGCCTTGCGGGGAACGATCACGACTGACGTGAGCCCTTCGGTAGCGGCGCGGGGTATCGGAGCGGTCCGTTTCCCACCACTGAGGAGGACCGGCCACCGGCGACGGGGGCCGGCGCTTCACGAGATGGCGCGGAGCCGGGCGGGGGCCTGGTGGCGGAGCAGGTCGAGTGCCCGGGTCGTCTCCTCGTCCGCGGGCAGGAAGACGATCAGTTGCTGGGCGTCCGTGGTGAGTTCTAGCGTCTCGCGCAGCAGTCGGAGCTCGTGCCCGGACGGGTGGGCGAGGCGCAGGACGCCGCGTTGCGGGATGCTGTGGCGGTTCAGGCGCTTCGTGAAGTCGGGGCCGGCGACGGGGGCGAGTTCGGCGGTGAGCCACTCGGAGTTCTCGACGGACGGCCCGAGCCAGATGTCGAAGGCCTGCTCGTCCGCGACGTCGTCCCAGTCGGCGAAGAACGTGCGGGCCCTCGGGTCGGTGAAGACGTAGCGGGTGAGGTTGGGGGCGTCGGTCTCGAGCAGTCCGCCCGCACCCATCACCGACCGGTAGCCGCCGGTGTGGGCGAGGACGTCGCCCAGCCGGTTGGTCACCGCGGCGATCCCCGGTTCGACGAGGCGGAGCACGTCCAGTACGGCCGGTCGGACCTCTCGGGGCGGCGGTGCGGGCCGGGTGCGGCCGGCGCACTCACCGCCCGTGATCTTCCAGAGGTACCGCAGGTGGTTGCGCTCCGAGGGGTCGAGGCTGAGCGCGTCGGCGAGCGCGTTCACGATCTGCACCGAGGGATTGCGGTCGCGGCCCTGTTCGATGCGGGTCAGGTACTCGACGCTGATGCCGGCCCGCGTGGCGAGGTCCAGGCGGCGCAGCCCCGGTGAGCGGCGGCGGCCGCGGTCCGGCAGCCCGAGCGATTCCGGCTGGATGCTGTCGCGCTTGGTGCGGATGAAGTCCCCCAACGGCGTACCCATGGTGGGAGCATAGGGCGCCGCCGGACCGGTCGAGGAGTGCTCAGCGTGGCCCTGCGGGGGCCAGTCTGAGCGGGGTCTGGTTACGGTCGCCGCGCGGGCCGATGGTGGTGGGCATGGAGAACACGCACAAGCTGCTGATCATCGTCGGAAGCGTCCGCGAAGGGCGGTTCGGCCCGGTCGTCGCCTCGTGGGTCGCCGAACGGGCAAGGGAGCACGGAGGGTTCGAGGTGGACGTGGTCGACCTGGCCGATGTCGACCTCCCGCTGGCACTGCCCGCCGCGCCGCCGAAGTTCGCTGGCGGCGGCTATCCCCGTCCGGCGGGCATGGCCCGGCTGACGTCGGCCCTGGAGAGCGCCGACGCGTTCCTCGTGGTCACACCGGAGTACAACCACAGCTACCCCGCCTCGCTGAAGGCGGCCATCGACTGGCACTTCACGCAGTGGACGGCCAAGCCCGTGGCGTTCGTCAGCTACGGCGGTGCGGCGGGCGGCCGGCACGCGGTGCTGCACCTGGAGAACGTGCTGACCGAACTGCACGCGGTGACGATCCGCGACGGCCTGGCCTTCCCGAACTACTTCACCGCGTGGCAGGACGGCCGCCCGCTCGACGCCGGGGCGCCCGGGTACGCCAAGACCCTGCTGGACCGACTGGCCTGGTGGGCGGGCGCACTGAGCGCGGCGCGCGAGGCCGCGCCCTACCCGGCGTGAGGAGGACGGCCATGGAGTACGTTCCGCTCGGCGGCACGGAGTTGAAGGTCAGCCGGATCGCACTCGGCTGCATGGGATTCGGGGACCCGGTGCAGGGGGTCAACCCCTGGGTCCTGGACGAACGGGCGGCGGCACCGGTGTTCCGGCAGGCCGTCGAACTGGGCATCACCCTGTGGGACACCGCCAACGTCTACGCCGGCGGCACCTCGGAGGAGATCGTCGGCCGGGCCGTGCGGACGTACACCCGGCGCGAGGACGTCGTCCTCGCCACCAAGGTGGGACTCCCGATGCACGACGGCCCCGAGGGCTCGGGGCTGTCGCGGAAGGCGATCCTCCGTCAGGTGGACGCATCGCTCACCCGGCTCGGCACGGACTGGATCGACCTCTACCAGATCCACCGGTTCGACCCCGCAACGCCGGTCGACGAGACGATGGCGGCCCTCCACGAGGTGGTGACGGCGGGGAAGGTCCGGTACATCGGCGCCTCGTCCATGTGGGCGTGGCAGTTCGCCAAGATGCAGTCCGCGGCGGCGCAGCAGGACGGTACGCGGTTCGTGTCGATGCAGAACCAGTACAGCCTCGTCCAGCGCGAGGACGAGCGGGAGATGTTCCCGCTGCTCGCCGATCAGGGCGTCTCCAGCCTGCCGTGGTGCCCCCTCGCCAAGGGGCGCCTGGCCCGGCCGCACGGGCGGGTGACCGGCCGTTCCGCGAAGGATTCCGTCGGGCAGCGCTTCTTCGGCGGCGTCGACCGCCCGATCGTCGACGCGGTGCAGCGGATCGCGGCGCGGCGCGGGCGGTCCATGGCGCAGGTCGCCCTCGCCTGGGTCCTCCACAACCCGACTGTTGCCGCCCCCGTCGTCGGCGTGACGGACCCGGTCCACCTCCAGGACGCGGCGGACGCCCTCGCCGTGCACCTCGACGATACCGAGATCGCCGACCTGGAGAGCCACTACACGCCCCGCCTGCCGACCGGATTCTGACCGCGGCCGCCCGCCACCCGTGTTCGGGCGGGCGGAGGTCTCCTGGCTCCCTCGGTGCGGGCGATGTCGGGGCCGGTTGATAAGAAGAAACCATGATCAGTAGCGAGGACATCGGGTCCGTGGTCCGCCGGTTGACAGCCGGCTCCGTCGGGCCGGGCTGGAGCGAGCACGACATGCGGGCCCTGGTCGACCGGCTCGGTTGGACGTGGGTGGCCGAGCCCGACGGTCGGGTCCGGGTGCTGACCGGGCTCCCGGGCGGAGACGCGGAGCTCGTGCCCGTCGATGCGCGGGCCCGGACGTACGCCCCGACGCAGGCGTACCTGGAACTGGTGGTACCGGTGAGCCGGCCGGCACCGGAGGTGCGGCCCCAGGCGGAGGAGTTCCGCCGGGTCGCGGACGCCGTCCGCCGGGTGTGCGGGGAGGCGACCTACGCCGGAGCCGCGGGATTCCACGGGCTGGCCGGCTTCCGCATGGATCCCGTCTGGGGCAGGCCGTTCCTGCGCTGGCGCCTAGGGGAGGTGACCGTCGAACTGCGGGCCGGGGCCGGCGGGCCCGAACTGGTCCTGCAGTCCAGCGAGGTGTGGGAGTCCTGGTTCGCGCTGGCCGGCGAAGGCTTCGTGGGCGTCCTCGAAGGTGAACGTCCGCTGGACCACCCCCGCTGGGAGGGCCACGGAACCTGGGAGGATCTGGAGCTCGGCCTGGGCGGGTTCCTCAGGACGCTCGCCGCGGAGACGGTGGCGACCGGGATCGTCCAGAGCATGCCCCTGTACGGGCGGCTCGCCCACGACAACAGCGGACCCCTCCTGTTCTCCATCACCTGCACGGACCGCCTCTACGTCGACTACACCGAGTACCGCGTCCCCGAGGCGGCCAGTGGGGCGAACGCCGCCGCTCTCGGATGGACCCCACGGGAGGCCCTGCCGACCGGGCACCTCCCCGCCGACCTCGACGGAGGGGCCCCGTGGCGCATCGACGCCGGCGGCCCCGGAGACCTGCAGGCGGGCACCGCGATCGCCTCCCTGATCGTGCGCACCGCCAGGGCCGCCGGGGTCGGGTCCCACTCGGACCTGCTCCTCGGCGGCGAGGCGGAGTTCCGGAGTCCCTACCGGATCGGCTTCCCCGGCCTCCGCATGACCGTCGTCTGACGGCCCGGCCCACGGACCCGGCGATCACCCTCCTCGTCCCCGGGCGGCCCTCCGGCCAGGCCCGAACAGCAGTGACGGCCCACCGGAAGAACCGTTGGGCCGTCACGACGGATGGAGGTCAGAGGTAGTTGAACAGCGGGGGGAAGACCAGGGCCACGATCCAGGCCCATGCGGCGTAGACCGGGAGGTAACCGGTCTGCCAGCGCTCGAGCGCCGTGAACGGCGTGCGGCGGCGGACGAAGCCCAGGAGCAGCCACGCGGACCAGGCGAGGTTGGCCAGCAGGATGACGTTCTCTCCGAGCGCCGCAGCCTTGTTGGGTGTGGTGCCGTACTCGGTGATGCGCCCGGTGATGGCCAGCAGCACCAGCACGTCGATGACGAGCGCGCTGACCACCAGGGCGAGCTGCACCTTCTCGAACAGGCCCGGGGGAGCCTCCGGATCGCGGGCGGAGAACGAGTAGAGCAGCAGTCCCAGCACCACGACCAGCACGACGTCGAACAGGATCAGCGCCGTCCGCTCGACGTCGATACCGGTGCCGGACCAGCCGAAGGCAACGATGAAGGCCAGCAGCACCGCGGTGAACAGCGGAGTGAACAGCCGCGCGAGCACCGGGGCCATGTTCTCGACGACGCTCTGCTTGGCCTCGACGAGCCACCCGGCCACCACTACCGCGGCCACACCGCCGCACGGCACGAGCCACTGCCCGATGAACTCCCCGGGGGCGATCCCGATGGCCTTGAAGGTCCCGGAAATCATCAGGATCAGCACCACGCCGCCGCAGGCGAGGAGGGAGAGGTAGACGAACCATTCGCCGGTGAAGCGGATGAAGTCCATTCGTCGGCGTGACGACCGCACCTCGTCAGCCACATAGGCCAGACCGACCACGAACCACAGGGCGATGGGGACGTGGATTCCGGTCAGGACGGCCGACTGGGAGTCGTCCGCGAGCGGATAGGCGTTGGCCGCCGCGGCGCCGAGCGCGAACAGTGCCAGCAGCGTCCCGACCAGGACCGGCCCGGCCTGACGGCGCCAGGCCAGCAGGGCCGCCAGCCACGGCAGCGCGAACAGGCCGAGGTTGCGCAGGTAGAACGCGCCGTCCTCGTAGAGGCTCAAGCCGAACAGGCCGGGCAGCTTGACGGATGCTGCCGCGCCCGCCGCGCAGACGACCACCGCGAGCAGATCGCGCCGCCGACGGCCGTCCGCCGACGGGCCGTCGGTCCCGCCGGTCAGCACCAGTTGCTTCCACAACCGCTCGGAATGCTCCCTGGCGAACTCGCGGGACAGCTCGTCCAGACCGCCCATGCGCTTCACCGCGACCAGGAACGCCTCGTCGGGGCGCAGGCCGACGGCGATGAGCCCGTCGACGGAGCCGCGGAGATGGTCCTCGAGCTCCTCGACGTCGGAGTGCCGCAGCTCGGGGCGGCGGCCCACGTAGTGACGCCACTGGGCGAACTGGGCCTCCAGCTCGTCCTGCTCGTCCTGCTCGTCCGACAACGTCATGCCTCGCCTCCCAAGGGGATCGCCGTGAATGCCCTCAAATCGCCGGGGCCGGGCCAGACCCTCCTGAGCGCCTCCACGACCGTGTCCCACTGGCGGCGCTGCTCGGCGAGCTCGGCCAGGCCGCTGTCGGTGATGCGGTAGTACTTGCGCCGCCGTTCACCCGGGGTCGACTGCCAGTTCGACTCCACGTGTCCGAGACGCTCGAGCCGGTGCAGCAGCGGGTAGAGCAGCCCCTCGGTCCAGTCCAGCTGTCCGCCGGACAGCTCGCCGATCCGTTTGAGGATGGCGTAGCCGTAGCTCTCCCCCTCGGCCAGAATGCCCAGCACGATCGGCGTCGCCGACGCGGCCACGAGATCCTTGGTGACCTTCACCAGTCCCCTCCTCCCCATACCTAGAACTGTGATGCATAGAAGGTCCAGGTATTGTGCCCGCGCGGGGCCGGATTGTCCACGAGTCGCCCGGTGGACGATGCCCGGCCGGGTCGTTCGGGGGCTCCCGGGCGACCCGGAGCCGGGTGTGGTTGCCCGCGCGGGCCTCGAGTGCGGGCACGAGCGGCCAGGGGCCGCGCCCCGACCGGAGACCGCGCTCTTGCCGGAGGAGCCGGCCCTGGCGCCCCGCTGTCCCGTCTCTCATCGGATCTTGCAGGGGCGGGGCCGTTGACCTGCGGGGCCATCGGGCTGTCTCCGCATCAGCGGCTGAGCGTGGCTGTCGAGGATTGCGCGGGGCGGGGAACATACTCCATGCATGAGTGAAGAGTTCAGGCAGCGGATCGGACCCACCCGGACATGACTCGAATCATCGCCGACATTTCGGTTTCCCTCGACGGGTTCGTCACCGGGCCCGACCCCGGTCCGGCCAACGGGCTGGGCACCGGTGGCGAGGCACTGCACACCTGGGCATTCTCCGACGACCCCGAAGACCGCCGCCTTCTGCGCGAGGCGACCGACCGCTCGGGCGCCGTCGTCCTCGGCCGTCGGCTCTTCGACCTGGTCGACGGGCCGAACGGCTGGGACGACGAGACCGGTTACGGTGCAGGCGTGGTCGGCAAACCCGCATTCGTCGTCGTGACCAGCTCGCCACCGGGGTCGGTGCGCCTCGGCGACCTCGACTGGACGTTCGTCACCACCGGCCTGGCCGACGCCGTCTCCGCCGCGCGCGATCGCGCCGAAGCGGCTTCGGCGAGCAGCGGCAAGGACCTGGACGTCGTCCTCATGGGCGGCGGCGAGTTGATCCGCTCGGCGCTCGACGCCGGACTGGTCGACACGCTGTCGCTGCACCTGGCACCCGTCGTGCTGGGCGCCGGCACACCGCTGCTCGTCGACGCGGTGCCGCGTGCGCTGGTGCAGCAGAGCGTCATCGCAACATCGACCGCGACGCATCTGACCTACGAAGTCCTCTGACGACGTCTTCGACGGCGGCCTCCGCCTCGATGCCGCGGGGCTTCGCACATCCGGGGCACTTCGCAGCCCGCCGGGCTCCCGAGCAGCAGGAGCCGACCCGCAGTTGTGACTTGCCGTAACCACTCGGCCGGCTACCGCGGGAGGCGCTGCGGGGCGAGCGCAGATGACAGGCCGGGCAGGCAGGCGCATGGTGGAGCCAGGGGTACCGTACGCCGCCACCGGAGGTGCCCAGGATGAAGCCCGTGCCGGGGAGCGAATCCCTCCCGCCGCCCGGGGCGATCCGGAGTCAGGTCAGCCCGGCGCTCAAACCGGGTTCCGGAGAGCAGCGCAGCCGGGTGGTGCCGATCGACGACGAGGACCGCAGCCCGGTCCTGGTCGAGGTGGACCTCACCCGGGACCCGGACACCGAGCAGACCCGAACCGCCTTCCTCGGCCTGTACCAGCGGGTCTTCCCCGGCCGGCCGCAGCCGATCCGGGTCGCCGCCAGCTACCTGCCTTC
This sequence comes from Kitasatospora sp. NPDC051914, assembly GCF_040680995.1. Taxonomy (NCBI): domain Bacteria; kingdom Bacillati; phylum Actinomycetota; class Actinomycetes; order Kitasatosporales; family Streptomycetaceae; genus Kitasatospora; species Kitasatospora sp. NPDC051914. The sequence goes on along the minus strand of NZ_JBFAXX010000029.1, from coordinate 56,083 downwards.
GCACCGGCGGAGCAGGCCAAACTGGCCGAGATCACCACGCTTCTGGAGCAACAACCGGAGGAAGCCGAGCAGTTGACGAACTGCCACCGACTGATCGGCGGTCTGGTCACCTCCCCGCCGCTGGCCGGCGAGGACCAGGGGCCGCAGGCGGTGCTGGACAAGCCCACCGGCGAAGTGTTCAGCGCGCTGGCCGGGCTGGCGAGCGAGCAGGGCGACGCCCAGGGCTTCCCCAACCCGTTCAAGGTGCTCTGGCACGGCGCCCGGGAGGCGCTGCGCACCGCCAGCTACTACGAGATGAAGAACCGCGGCGGGGTGGTCGGCTGGTGGTACCCGGCGGCCTCGATGCTCAACAACGAGGACGACCAGGCCGCCTCCGACCTGACCTACCGCTGGGGCGGGATGGGCCACGACGGCTTCCAGCAGGGCGGTGCCGAGCAGTTCGACCTCAGGCCCGCCGGAGAGCCGTACCCGCTCCGGTCCGGGCACTTCTACCGGCTGCGCGGCGACGAGGTCATCAAGGCGGACCAGTCGCCGTTCGCCGGCGCGCACAGCGACATCAAACACCCCGAGGTGGTCTGGGCCGCACTCGCCGGCGCCACCACGGGGGTGGATCTCGCGGCCTGACGGGACGCGCCGGGCGGCGACGACGAGATGGACGAACCGGAACGCCGCATGTTCGTCGCCAACTCCGGATCGGCCGCCCTGCGCTTCATCGAGGCCCTGGGCGGAGTCGGGCGTCGTGGCCGAAAGTACGAGCGATGACCAGCGGCAGGAGGGCCAGGACCGCGGGGATCGCGAATGCGAGGCGGAAGTGGCCGCTGGAGCCGATGAGCCCGCTTGCGGCGGCCCCGCTGAGGACGCCCAGGTAGTTGAAGAGGTTCAGGCGGGCGAGGACGGCTTCGGCGGCATCCGGTTGCAGCTTTCCGGCGGTGGCGAGACACAGCGGGGTGAACGCGGAGACGCCCAGGCCCACGAACCCGGCTGCCGCGATCGCGTACGGCCAGCCGGGAGCCCCGGCGAGCGCGGCCAGGGCGGTGGCGGTGACCAGCGCGGCGGCGCGGATCACCGCGGCCGGCCCCGTCCTGCGGATCAGGTGGTCGGCGCAGGCCCGTCCGGTGACGGTGCCCGCCTGGTACGCCGCGTAGGCCAGGGGAGCCGTCGGCAAGGAGGCGGCGAGGACCTGGTGGAGGTAGACGGTCGACCAGGCCGAGACCGTGGAGTCGATGACGTACGCGACGAGGAGGACCAGGCCGAACGGGACGAGCTCGGCCCACGTCCTCCGGCCGAGCGGCACAGCGGCGATCCCGGACGGTGCGCCGGATGCCGCCGTGTCCGCAATCGGGTGGGAGCGGATGGTCAGGGCGAGAGCGAGAACGAGGGCGGCCTGAGCGGTCAGGATCTGCTCGGGCGGCCTGCCGAGGCGAGCCATGCCCGCCGTCAGGAGGGCCGAGGCGACGCCCCCCACGCTCCAGAGGGCGTAGAACGACGAGAAGATGCTGCGCCCGTACGCACGCTCGACCGCCGTGGCCCGGGTGTTCACGGAGACGTCGATGCCGCCCAGGGCCGTTCCGAACAGCAGGTAGGCGACGGTGACGCTTGCCTGACCGGGCGCCCACCCGATCAGCAGCAGGGCGGCGGCGGTCGCCACAACGGCGCAGCGCATGGCGGCGACCGCGCCCGCACGGCGGATCGCAGCCAACCCGGCGAAGCTGCCGGCGCCTGCGGCGAGTGCGACGGTGACCATCAGCACAGTGGTCACCAGCGACGACAGCCCGAGATGCTGCTGGACGCCCGGCACAGTGGTGAACACCGCCGCCACGGCGGCGCCCTGGGCGGCGAACGCGGTTGCCGTGACTCGTCGGGCGCCCGCGAGCGGGCCTCTTCGCCGGTCGTCCGCCGGCACCGCAGCCTGCAGGAAGAGAGTCATGGCGCGCCTGACTGCCGGGCGCTCGACGGGCGCCGGCGCATCTCGATGGATCGGATTGCCGCAACCGTACGGAGCGGATCGGGCCGGAGTCAGGGCGTCGGGGGCCAGGCGGCGGACTCCAGCGGCCACCACGCGAACCGGCGGTGTCCGCCCGTCTACAGTGGTCCCACTGGCCCCGTCCAGGCCCTGGTGGGAGAGACCGCAATGCCCGATACCCCCGGCCCGGCGAGTCCGCCGGGAACCAGCCGCAGCACCTCGGCGACCATTCCGCCGAACATCCTGCGCTCCCTCTCGGTGGTCGCCGGCGAGGACGGTGTCGACCTGCGGCCCGAACTGGCCCGGGTCGGCCTGGAGGAGGCCGTGATGCGGTCCGCCGCCCTGCGGGTCTCCTACCGCCAGGGCAGCACTGTCATCCGCCGCGCACTGGAGCTGACCGGGGACGAACGTCTGGGCCTGCGGGTGGGCTCGGCGCAGCACCTGACCGCGTGGGGACTGCTCGGCTTCGCGCTGATGGCCTGCGACACCCTGGAGCACGCGATCAAGACCGGAGTGAAGTACCAGAACCTGTCCGGAGCGATGACGGTCTGGTCGGCGGGGGCGGAGGAGGACGGCTTCGTGCTGCGGGCGAGGCTGCCCGACCCCGCCCTCGACCCGGGAGTGGGTGTCTTCCTGACCGAGGAGGCGTTCTCCAGTGTCGTCACGCTGACCCGCCTGATCGTCGGCCCGGCCTTCGCGCCGAGCCGGGTCGCGTTCGTCCATCACGCCCCGCGTGACATCACCCCTTTCAGCGACCTGTTCGCCTGCCCGGTGGGCTTCGGGGCGCAGGACAACCGCTACGTCGTCCATCCGGCGTGGGCTCGCACCGTGATGCCGGGCCGCGACCCGGTCATCCTCGCCTCGGTGCTCGAGCTGTTGGACGCTCAGGTGGCTGCCCGTCGCGACCAGCAGGAGCTGCTCGAAGTACTGGAGGTCTCGATCGCGCAGGGCCTCCCGTCGGTGCCGTCCTTCGCCGAGCAGGCGCGCCGGCACGCGGCCAGCGAGCGCACCCTGCGCCGGCGCCTGGCCGACTGCGGCACCACCTACGAGGCGATCGTCGACGGGGTACGACGCGAACGGGTCGAACAGCTGCTGCGGCGTTCGGAACCGACCTTGCGCGATGTCGCGCACCAGGCCGGTTTCTCCGACGAACGCGCCCTTCGTCGCGCCGTGCGCCGCTGGCACGGCGTGGCCCCGCTGGAGTTGCGCAGGCGGTTCGAGCGGCCCGAGGAGCCCGGCGGCGTCAGCGGGAGGTGAGCAGGCCGACGGCGGTGGCGTGCGCGGCGAACGCGGCGGCCGGCTTCGCGGCATGCAGGACGCCGCGAGCCTCGGCCGCTCCTCGACCGGCGCATCCAGCTGTACGGGGTGGGCAAGGTGGTGGGTCATGGTCGGCTTTCAGCGGGTGCGGATCCAGATGGTCTTCTCCCTGGTCCACTGGGCGAAGGCCGCGGTGGACTTCTCCGCGCCGCCGAATCCGGACTGCTTCCAACCGCCGAACGGAGTGCTGAGGTCCCCTTCGCTGTAGGCGTTCACGGAGACCACGCCGGCCTGGACGTCGCGCGACAGGCGCAGTGCGGTATCGAGGTCGCGGGTCCACACGGAGGCTGCGAGCCCGTACTCGGTGGCGTTGGCCAGGCGGATCGCCTCGGCTTCGGTGGTGAAGGTCTGGACCGTGACGACCGGTCCGAAGAGTTCCTGCGTCAGCACGTCGCTGGCGACGGGGGCTCCGGTGACGATGGTGGGCGGATAGTAGGCGCCGGCGCCGGGCAGACCGCCGGGAAGGCCCGCGGTGTGGATGTGCGCGCCGGCCGCGGCGGCGGCATCCACGGCGCCGGCGACGCGGTCACGGGCAGCGTGGCTGATCAGGGGGCCGATGCGGGTCTCCGGCTCGGAGGGGTCGCCGATGACCAGCGACTCGGCGGCGGCGACGAACCGGGCCAGGACCTCTTCGGCGATGTCCTGGTGGATCAGAACGCGTGAGCCGGCCGTACAGTTCTGACCCATCGTCAGGAAGGCGGCCTCGATCATGTCGTCGATGAGCTCGTCGCCGAAGCCGAGCGCGTCGGCCATGAGGATCTGGGGGCTCTTTCCGCCCATCTCCAGCGAGACGCGTTTGAAATTGGTCTGCGCCGCGTCGGTCAGGATACGGCGCCCCACGGCGCTGGAGCCGGTGAAGGACAGCGCCCCCACCAGTGGATCGCGGGCCAGAGCCGTGCCGGCGACCGGCCCGTGACCGGGCAGCACCGTGAGCACTCCTTCCGGCAGACCGGCCTCGGTGGCGAGGCGCGCCAGATGCAGCGCCGAGTGCGGTGTCGCCTCGGCCGGCTTGATCAGGAGGCAGTTGCCGGCGGCGAGAGCGGGCCCGACCTTCCAGGCGGCCATGGCCAGCGGGTAGTTCCACGGCAGGATCGCCGCGACCACCCCGACCGGCTCGCGGCTGATCAGCCCGAGGTGGTCCCGGCCGGTGGGGGCGAGACGGCCGAAGAGCTTGTCGGCCGCCTCGGCGAACCAGCGGATCGACTCGATCGCACCGGGCACGTCGCCGGTGCGGCACTCGGTGATCGGCTTGCCCGCGTCCGCGCTGTCCAGGCGGGCCAGCGTCTCGGCGTCCCGTTCCATCAGGTCGGCGAGCCGCAGCAGCACCGATGCCCGTTCCCTGGGCGGCCGTCGGGACCACGACCCGCTCTCGAAGACCCGCTGGGCCTGCTCGGCCGCCTCGGCGACCTGGCGGGTGTTCGCAGCGGGCAGTTCGGTGATCAGCTCTCCGGTCGCCGGGTTGGTCACCCGCAGCACCGACTGGTCGGTCGCATCCGTCACGGTCATGCTTCCTCCACGAGTTCCCAGTGACCGTCGACCTGGCGCGCCAGCCCTCGGCTTCGCAGGTCCTCCAGGTAGCGGGCCATGCCGCGCTCGCCCCGCCCACGGAAGAGCGGGAAGACCTTGGGCAGCAGGTTCGGGGCCAGCATCGCCAGCCGCACCAGAAGAGACTCCCTCGGCTTGGGATAGACCTCCAGGCGGGGCCTGTCCAGCAGACTCACCACTGCGGCCACGACGTCGGCGGGCTGCTGGGGCGGGTCCTGGAACTGCATGGCGTTGCCGCCGTCCACGGCCTCCTGGCGGAGCATCCGGGTGTCGGTGGCGGACGGCAGCACCGACCCGGCCAGGATGCCCTTGTCCCGCAGGTCGAGAGCGATGGAGAGCATCGCGCCGCGCAGCCCGAACTTCGAGGCGGTGTAGATCGGCGTCTCGCCCAGCGGGAAGATCCCCCCGAGGGAGACCGTGGTGACCACCCGGGCGTCGCTCGACGAACGTAGCAGCGGAATGGCGATCCTCGTCGTGATCAGCGGGGAGAGCAGGTTCAGGTTGATCTCCCGTTCGATGCTCTCGATGCTGCGCACGTCGAAGCGTTCGGCGCTGGTCATGCCGACGTTGTTGACCAGGACGTCCAGGTGTCCGTAGGTGGCGGTGACCTGGTCGAACAGCCGCTGGACCGCGGCGCGGTCCAGCAGGTCGCAGTCCAGCCCGGTGTGCCCGGGGCCGGGGAGGTCACCGGCGACCTGCTCGGCGCGGGCCGCGTCGATGTCGACGACGATGCACCGCGCGCCGCCGACGGCGAACCGGCGGCACAGGGCACTGCCGATCCCGCCCGCACCGCCCGTGACCAGGATGACTTTGTCGCCGAAGTCGTAGCTCATGACTGCACCACCGGCTGGCGGGCCGAGACCGAGGGCGGGTTGCCATGGGTGCGCCAGCCCATCTGGCCGGCCACCTTGGCCAGGTGTTTCACGATGGCCCCGCCGTCCACGTAGCCGGTGTGCCGGGGCGAGGCGACGAACTTGAGTCCGCCGGACAGATCCGGACGGTCGTTCCGGATCAGGTCGGCGAAGCGCTGCGCGCTCGGCAGCTTGCGCTGCGTGTCCTGGATGAATCCGGCGATCAGCTGCGCCTGGGTGTCGAAGAGGTGGTAGGCCCCGGAGTTCGTCTCCACGAAGCCGACGCCGAACAGCCCTCGGTGCTCGCGGGAGAACGACGACAGGTAGAGATCGGGGTGCTGCTCACTGCCGAAGTACTGCTGTGCGACCGGCACCTTGTGCACGTATCCGGTCGCCAGCAGGATGAGGTCGAAGTCGTCGCGGGTGCCGTCGGTGAAGTGCACCGTCCTGCCCTCGGTACGGGCGATCCCCGGCTTGGCCGTGATGTCCCCGTGCTGGAGGTGATGGATCAGCATCGAGTTGATCGCGGGGTGCGTCTCGAACAACTTGTGGTCGGGCTTCTGCAGGCCCAGCCGGCGCGGGTCGCCGTTGATGACGCGAAGGAGAGCACCGAAGATCCGCTGCTCCAACCACATCGGCAGCTTCGGCCCGTTCTGGGCGATCGTGTCCACGGGCCGGCCGAACAGGTGCTTGGGGATGAACCAGTAGCCGCGCCGCATGCTGATCACCGCGTGGTCGGCGGCCCGGGCCGCGTCGCAGGCGATGTCGCAGCCCGAGTTCCCGGCCCCGACGACCAACACGCGCTTGCCTCGCAGCTCGTCCGCGCTGCGGTAACCGACCGTGTGCCGTACCTCACCGGTGAAGTGACCAGGCAGGTCGGGGACGTTGGGATGCCACTGCGAGCCCGTGCACACCACGACCTGCCCGTGGACGCTCTGCCGCCCGTCGGCCCGCGTCACCGTCCAACTGCCGTCCGCGTTCTTCCCGATGCTGCGGACCTCGGTGCCGAACTCGATCCTGCCCGTCAGTCCGTACGCGTCGGCGAACGACGTGAGGTAGGAGAAGACCTGACGGTGCGACGGGTAGTCGGCGAAGTGGTCCGGCATCGGCCACCCGCCGAAGCCCGAGAGGGTCTTGCTGGAGATGAAGTGGGCCGACTCGTACATCGGACCACCGGGGTTGTCGATGTCCCACAGACCCCCTGGGCCCGTGTGCCGCTCGACATGCGTGTACGGGATGTCCCGCTCCGCCAGTGCCCGCGCCACCGCCAGTCCAGCAGGTCCAGCTCCGATCACACACGTGTCGTACCGGGTGTCTTCCACGGGTCCGCCTCCCTCTGTCGCGATCCGCCGATGAGGGAAACCTACGTACCCGCCGGTCAGCGCGAACTGGCCCGCGCGGCCACCGGGGGGACCGTAGCGGCCATGCGGTTGGCGTCCCTGTGCTTGTTAGCATCTGTGCGGCCGAACGCCCGCAGACGGGTGGTCCGGGGCGGCAACTGACGGCCGGTGAGGGTGGGGAGAGAAGATGCGGAGCCGGGATCAGGCCGGCCCCTTCGGGGTGCGCCTCGTTGTCGAGGCGGAAGGCAAGAAGTGGATGCGGGACCTGGACCTGCCCTTCGCCCCGTTCCCCGGCATGGGTATTCGCGTGGACGCCTACGAGGTGCTGGACGTTGCCACGGTACTGGTCGACGATCCCGACGGCGCCGTGACGTGCATCGTGGCCGGCGATGACGGGCACGAATTCACCGCGAAGGAGTGCGCGTCGCTCGGGTTCGTGGAATGCGGGACCTCCGGTGCACGCGCGGTGCGGGAGGCTTTTCCGGTTCGGGTCAGTGTCATCACCTTTGCGAGTGGCCGGCAGTGGAGCAAGGTGTGCAACCTGCCTTTTGCGCCTTTCAGCGGCCTGCACGTCCGGGTGAATGGCGACAAGCTGCTCAAGGTATTCACCGTCGTGGTGGGAGACGGCCACCGGGGCGGAGTCGAGTGCTACGCCGGCTTCGAGGGCGAGGGGGCGGACACCGTGACCGGGGACGATTGTGAGGCCCTCGGCTTCGAGAGGGATTACAGGTAGGGCTCGGAGTGGCGGCCGGCGCGACGACCGCTCGTCTCCGTGTGCCTGGCGATCACCGCCGGTTCCGCACCTCGTAGCGGGCGGCCAGGGCCCGTACCGTCCCGGCGATGCGGTCGCGCAGTTCGGCCGGCGCGACGACCTCGATGTCGGTGCCCAGCCGCAGGAATTCCCCGTGGGCGTGGTCGATCGACTCGATGGGCACCAGGGCCTCCGTCCAGCCGTCGCCCGCTCCTGCCACCCCGAGCCGGCGGGCACCCTCCGGGGTGAGCCGTACCAGTGCCTGCCCGGTGTGCAGCCGGGCCCGGAAGTCCTTCAGGTAGCCCGTCCAGTACGTGCCCAGGTCGAACCCGTCCGGCAGGGCGAACTCCTCCTCCAGCTCGCGCAGTCCGATGATCTGGTCGATGCGGTACGTGCGGATCCCGGACGGCCCGCCGGCGACCAGGTACCAACGCCCGGCCTTGAGCACCAGCCCGTACGGCTCCACCCGGCGCTCGATCTCCTCCGGTGCCCGCCAGCGCCGGTACCGCAGGACCACCGCGCGCCGCGCCCACACCGCCGCGGCGACGGTGGCGAGGTGCGGGGTGTCGTCCGCGTCGCCGTACCAGCCGGGGGCGTCGAGCAGGAAACGCTCCTGGATCCGCCCGGCGTGCTCGCGCAACTGCGCCGGAAGGGCGGCCCGCAGCTTGAGCCGGGCGGCGGCGAGCGCCTCGCCGAGGCCGAGTTCGGCGGCGGCGCCCGGGAGCGCGGCGAGGAAGGCGGCCTGCGCCTCGTCGGCCGTCAGCCCGGTGAGCCGGGTCCGGTACCCGTCGACCAGTCGGTAGCCGCCCGCGTGCCCGGCGTCGCCGTACAGCGGGATGCCGGCGGCGGCGAGCGCCTGGACGTCCCGGTAGACGGTACGGACGGAGACCTCCAGCTCCTCGGCCAGTTGCTCGGCCGTCATCCGCCCCCGGTTCTGCAGGAGCAGGAGCAGGGTGACCAGCCGACTCGCACGCATGCCGCTCAGTATCCACTGACAGCAGGTGTCAGGGGAGTGCCCCTAGCCTGCGGCGCATGAGCATCGTCGAACTCCGCCGGTACACCCTGCATCCCGGCGCCCGCGAGACCCTGATCGAGCTGTTCGAGCGCGAGTTCGTGACCGGTCAGGAGGCGGCCGGCATCACCGTCGGCGGCCGGTTCCGCGACCTCGACGACCCGGACCGCTTCGTCTGGCTGCGCGCCTTCCCCGACATGGCCCGTCGACGCCGCTCGCTGGAGGCCTTCTACGGTGGCCCGGTCTGGCGGGAGCACCGCGACGCGGCCAACGCCACCATGGTCGACAGCGATGACGTCCTCCTCCTGCGCGGCCCCGGCTTCACCCCCGCACCGGCCGCCCGCACAGTGCTCGCCACCGTCTGCCACCCCACCGACCCGGCCGCCTTCGACGCCTACGCCGGTCGACACCTCGGCCCGGCCCACGCGTTGCACCGCACCGAACACGCCGAGAACGACTTCCCCCGCCTGCCCGTCCGCACCGGCGAGGACGTCCGGGTCTGGTTCGGCCCCGCCGAGCCGCCACCCTGGCCGATCCGGCGGCTGCGGCTGGAACCCGTGACGACGTAGCCGGGCCCGGATCCGCCGCGTGACCCCGGCCGGGTGGCGCAGCAGGCTGCGCCACCCGGCCGGAAGCGGCCTCGGGGCGCTCAGGGTGCTCAGACGCGGTCGGCGGCGATCAGGAGGTACTGGAACGAGCCGTCCTTGTAGGAGTTGATGAACGCCTCCTCGATACCGGTGACCAGCGAGGACGTGGCCCGCAGCTCCCAGTAGGGCAGGGTCGCCGAGGTCAGGTCGATGACGGCCTGCGGGACGAGACGGTTGTCGGCCATGGCCTGCAGGTACTCCCGGCGGGAGTGGATGTTGCACTCGAAGTGCGCGTTGATCTGGGAGACCCACTTCGAGGGCTGGCCGTAACGGGGGTTCCAACAGCCGGTGATGGTCACGTAGCGACCACCCGCGCCGAGGATCCGCGAGTGCTCGGCGAAGAGGTCGTGGAGGTCGACGTACATGCTCGACTCGTTGTTCCACGAGGCCGAGACGTGCCCGGTCTCGAAGGGCATGTCGAGCATGTTGCACACGCGGGCGCGGACATGGTCGCCGATGCCCAGTTCACGGGCGCGTCCGTTCGCGAATTCGGCCTGCTTGGCCGACAGGGTGACGCCCTCGACCTTGCATCCGAAGCGCTGGTGGGCCATGACCATCGATCCGCCGCGGCCGCAGCCGGCGTCCACGAGGGTCCCGTCGGCCCCGATGGCCCCGAGGTGGTCCAGCAGGACGTCGGTCTGCGCCGACTCCAGGCGGTGCAGCTCGGCGATCAGCTTCTTCTCGTACGTGCTGTCCTCGGTGTCGCCGAGGGCGGCGTGGTCGACGTCACCGATGCCGTAGTGGTGGTGGTAGAGACCGTCGACGTCGCCCAGACGCAGGTTCACGGGCCGGGCCTCGTGATCCCAGTAGCGGGCGATGTCGCCCTGGTAGGGAGTCGCCGGGGCCGGGATCACGGCCGAGGCGGTGGCGGTGGCGAACTGAGTGTTGGTCACAGATGATTCCGTTCTTACCAGAAATCGGGCAGGCTGTAGCGGTAGGTGTTGGTCTGGTGCCAGTAGTGGTTGCCGTCGACCCATGCGGCCACGCCGCGCAGGAAGCGCAACGCGCTGGGGTGGGGGACCTCGGCGGCGAGGTCGGCGGCCGCGGTCTCGAAGGCGTGCATCAGGTCGTTGTGGACCTCGACGGCCTTCAGGTAGGCGTCGCGGACGGAGCAGTCCTCACGCTCGGCGATCACCACCGGCAGGTTCAGGTGCCGGCCGGGGCTGGCGAGTTCCTTGGTGTACGAGTACAGGTCGTTGACGATGGTGGTCGCGTTCCCGGCGAGCGCGATGACCCGCTGCATGGCGGGCAGGGCGTGCAGGTCCGCAGGGAGTTCGTAGCCGCCGACGGTGTCGGTGATGGTGGGGCAGGGGCGGAAGTTGTTGAACTGGCGCATCGCCAGGTACTCCCACACCTCCGGTACGTAGTCCGTCTCGGCCCAGGCCGCTTCCGCGAGGTACCCCAGGTGCAGCCGGGCCATGTCGTGGCGGTACCGGTCGGCCTGCGAGTGGCCGGCCTGCTGGACGAAGTACTGCATGGCCGAGCGGTAGGCGCGCCGCGGCGCGTCCGCGTGGAGCGACTCCGCCCAGTCCGGCTGGTACTCGGTCGTCGTGTGGAGGGGGTCGAGCGCGGTGTGGGCCAGCAGCAGGCGGCCGCCGAGGCCGACGGGCGAGCCGCCGTGGTCCTCGCAGTAGCAGTCGTCGAGGGCGTTCTCGGCCGCCATCAGCCGTGTGGCGATCATCAGGTGGTCGACGGTGGGGGCGTCGGGATGGCAGGCGACCATGTAGCGGCCCAGGGAGAACCCGTCGAACTGGTCCTCCCAGTCAGGGGGGAACAGCTCGACCTCGTCCACCGCCCACGCCTTGATCCTCCGGCTGACCTCCTCCACCCGGTGGGCGTCGGGCTCCGGCACCGGGTGGTGGTAGAGGCCCGGGACCGGCCTGCCCGCCGCCGGTTCCGCCGGCGCGGAGGGCAACTCGCGAGGGGACAGGTACAGCCCCGCCGTGCCCAGGCCGCTGGGGCCGCGCAGGATCTGCTGCAGCGTGGGGCTCGGTGTCCGCTCCGGGGCGGCACTCTGCGGCACGGGCTCGCCGGCCGGGACGGGTACGGTCCCCGAGGCCGGAGGGAGGACCGAAGGCGGTCCGGGCAGGCTGCCGCTCCGGGCTCCGGCGCTGTGGCCGAGGGTGGGGGGCCCGAAGCGGGACACGGCGGAGGGCAGGCTCGGCTGCCCTGGCGAAGGCGCAGGGACGGGCATCCGTAGCTCCTTGGTGAGGTGTGGGAACGTCTCGGATCCGGGCACGTCGGGCGGGGCCGAGGGGGTACGTGCTGCGGTTGCCGGCAGGCGCCAGGGCCGTCCTGCCCGGGCCGCGCCGGACCGTGCCTGACATGTCGGTCCGGCACCGCACAGCACGCCGGACCGCCGCAACGGTTGCCCGGTCCGGCGTCCGGCGGCTCCTGCGGTGTGTGCGGTGCACGGCAGCGTGCCGCTCGCCGGGCCGACGTGATCCGGCGAAGATGATCGAAACCGGCTTGCCTAGCCCTGCCTGCGGCCGATCTGCACGTTCTCCAGTACGCCGAGCGCGTCGGGCACCAGGATCGCTGCGGAGTAGTAGGTGCTGACGAGGTAGGAGATGATCGCCCGTTCGTCGATGCCCATGAACCGCACCGACAGGCCCGGTTCGTACTCATCCGCCAGCCCGGTCCGGTGCAGGCCGATGACGCCCTGCTTGTCCTCCCCGGTCCGCATCACGAGGATCGAGGTGGTGTTCTCCTTGCTGATCGGGATCTTGCTGCACGGCAGGATCGGGACTCCGCGCCAGGCCGGAACCTGCTGTCCGCCGAGGTCGACGTGGTCCGGGTAGAGCCCGCGGGCGTTGAACTCGCGGCCGATGGCCGCGATCGCCCTGGGGTGGGCGAGGAAGAAGCGGGAACCGCGTCGGCGGCAGAGCAGTTCGTCGAGGTCGTCCGGGGTCGGCGCACCGGAGTGGCTCTGGATCCGCTGTTTGAAGGCGGCGTTGTGGAGCAGGCCGAACTCACGGTTGTTGATCAGCTCGTGCTCCTGGCGCTCGCGCAGCGCCTCGATGGTGAGCCTGAGCTGCTCCTCGGTCTGGTTCATCGGCTCGTTGTAGAGGTCGGCGACCCTCGTGTGGACCCGCAGGACGGTCTGGGCGACGGACAGCTCGTACTCGCGCGGGTTGAGTTCGTAGTCGACGAACGAACCGGGCACCTCGACCTCGCCGGTGTGGCCGGCCGACATGGCGATCTCGGCCTCGCCGTGCCGGTTCTGCCGCTGGAGCGGGATCGCCGAGAACCGTTCGACGTGCGCCCGGAGGTCCGGTGCCGTTGCCAGCACGGCGTGGAAGTCCGCGCGTGCGAGCGTGAGCAGGGTACCGGCGGTCTCGGCCGTGGCGGTGCAGTCCCACGTCGCACCGGCGTCCAGCAAGGCGTTCTCGCCGAAGTGGTCGCCGTCGGCCAGCACGGCGACGGACACCGTCTCGCCGTACCGGCCCTCGGAGCTCTGGCCGACCCGGCCGTGGGCGATCAGGTGGATCCGGTCGGCAGGAGTGCCGCGCTCCACCAGCACCTCACCCGCACGGAAGTCGCGCTGGACGCAGCGGCCGGCGAGCGCGGTCAGCACGGCCACGTCGTCGAAGCCGCGCAGCACGGCGAGTTCGCCGAGCTCGCGGGGGATCACCCGGACCCGGGCGCCGTCCTGGACGAACTCGATGCGCCCGTCACCGACGGTGTAGGTCAGCCGCCGGTTCACCCGGTAGGTCCCGCCCTTGGTCTCCACCCAGGGGAGCATCCGCAGCAGCCAGCGGGAGGTGATCTCCTGCATCTGCGGAGCGGACTTGGTCGTGGTGGCAAGGTTCCGGGCGGCAGCCGTGCCCAGGCTGCTCTGTCCAGTAGGCTCCGACTGCGCCGCCTGGCTGGTGTCCACCGTCATCGAGCAGGATCTCCTTCAGTAACAGCGGCGACCGGTACGGTCCATGTCGTACGTGACCGGGGCGAACACAGCGAACGTCCGCGCAGGCCGCTGGCCTCGATGAGCAAACTAGCCGTCGGCGCGGCCAGTTGGCGCACCACACCCGGTGCATTGCCCCGAAGTGGTGATCTTTTTCGACAGCATGTTTGTGCTCGGACGGGCCGCATGCGATGCAGGGTCCGGCCGCGCGGGGGTCCGTGCCGTCAGCGGCACGTGCGAGCCGGGCCGGCAATGCCGGCGCTTCCCCCGGCTGTGACAGGGCTGTTGCCGTAAGTGTGACTGTCGTCACGGCACCTGACGATCAGTCATGGTCAGCTCGGCGAGTGCATCGTTCCCGTACCGTTTCTCCGGTCCTTCTGGCCGCCGGGGCCCTGCTGCTCACCGCGTGCGGCTCGCAGGCCGCAGCCGGTTCGCAGGCCCCCGCCCCGCCGGGCGGCACGTCCGCCTGCGGTGTGCCGACGGGTCGTTCGGCTTCGGCGCCGGTCGGTGATCCGGCCGAGCGGGAGTCGGGCGGTGTCAGGATCACGGGCTCCGGCCCCCTCTGCACCGAATTCGAGGTCACCAACCGGGGGAGCGAACCCTTCACCTACACGGTCACGTTCACGCACCTGTCACAGTCCGGGCAGGCGATGTCGGTCAGCAGGCGGACGGTGCCGGACGTTGCGCCCGGTCGGACCGTGGCGGGCACCGTCGCGGCCGATGAGCCCTCGTCCGCCCTGCCCGAACAGCACATGGTCGGTGCCGTTCCCACTGGAGCAGGTGCGTCCGCCTCCACGGGCGGCGGGCGGGTGCGGATCACCAAGGTGCGCAGTGTTCCGAGCAGGGAGGCGTCGGCCGAGTCCGGGGTCTGCCCGCCGTCCGGGACGCGGGTGTACGCCGACGAGGGCGATGCCGCCATGGGGCTGCGCGTGGTCGGTCTCCATCTGGAGAACTGCGGGGCGGGGACCGTCGAACTGAACGGTTATCCGGAACTCCAGGTCATCGACGAGGAGCACAGGCCCGTCGGCGACGTGCGGATCCTGCCCGGCGAGCGCGCCTACGCCGGGTTGGTCTGGCGCAACACCGTGGAGGTCGGCACGGCCGACCTGGTGAACGCACCGTATCTGAGGGTCCGGGCGAAAGCCGGTGCCGACCCGGTGATGGTGATCCCGGAGCTCGACCTGGGCACCACGGGCCGGCTCGGTGTCGGTGCCTGGAAGCAGGACCGGACGCTGCCCGCGTCCTCCCCGGGCGCCCGGCCCTGACCGGCTGCCGGTGCCGGCGGGATCCCCTCGGCTCAGGCGCCCGGTGGATGCGGTGTGAGCGCGTCGAAGTGCAGCCTGAACGCCGGCGGCGTCAGCAGGGGCGCCCGGCGGCGCTGGGTCCACAGCACCGGGCTGCCGTCGGTCGCGCGGGCGAGCATCGCCCGGCGTTCGAGCCGCAGCCCGTCCACCGGGATCGCGGCCGGCTCGACCTGGTGGACGGGATGGGTGGGCGCGACGACCAGCAGGTCGCCGGCGGGCTCCGGCATCAGCACCGGCACGGGACCGGTCAGGTCGGCGGCCCGGGCCTGGACGAACCTGCGCCGGCCGTCGACCGGCTCGATGACGTACGGGTGCCAGCCGGGTGGTGTCCTGGTCGCCGCCTCGTAGGTGTGGCCGAGGCGGCCGGAGGCGTCGACGGCTTCGGGGACCGGCGGGGGAGGGTCCGGCGGACTCCCGACGTCCCGTCCGGTGACGCGGCGCTCGACCGCCCATGCGAGGTTGGCGTCCTCGTCGACGCCGACCGTCACCTCGTCGAGCACCGGCCCGGTGAGCGGTGCGGCCGCGGCGGCCCAGACGACCAGGGACTCCCGGCCGAGGCCCTCGGTCGCGTACAGGCTCCAGCCGTCCGCGGGCGGGGCGAGCTTCCACTTGTCCCCGAAGGAGTCGACCACGGTCACCGAGGTCAGCGTCACGACGTGGCCCACCAGGGCGTCGACGGGGAAGTCGAACCAGTCGTCCGACTGATGGACGATCAGATCGATCAGTAGCAGCGTGGCGAAGTGCGAGCGGTCCGGCGGGTAGCCGCCGATGTCGACCGTCGAGTCCTCGATCTGCCACCACCTGGGCAGCGGCGCTCCGGGGTGACGCACCCGCCCCGGATACACCTGCCGTCGCTCGCCGCCCCCGGCGGCCGCGGTCCCCGAGGCGTCCGCGCTGTACCAGTCCAGGTCTCCGCCGTCGTGCCGGCGGACGGCGAGATCGACGCCGCCGGCGGTGAAGTCGGCGGAGTAGCCGAACTCGGTGGGGTCCCACAGGTCCTCCGGTTCCCGCTCGGGCGGCTTGACCGGGCCGAACCAGGACGGGTCGAGGCCGAGCTCCTCGCGCCGGGCCCACAGGGCCCGGCCGTCGAAGCCGGTGAACGTGTCGTAGGGCACCGGTAGTCCGGTGAGCAGCAGGGCGCGGTCGTCGGCGGGGATCGCGACGCCCGCCTGCCCGGCCGCGTCGGCCGCCAGGCGGCCCAGCCCGACCCGTCGGCCCGGCGTCCACCAGTCGAAGGGTTCGGATTCCACGATCGCCTCCGCGGGCGTGGTGACCGGGTCGCCGCCGCTCGGCGATTCGACGGGCGTCTGCCGGCACGTGTAGTGCACCCGCACCGGCGACGAGGCGTCCTCGCCCCGGTGCTCGCCGAGCTGCCACTGGCGCCCGAGCAGCCACGCCGGGTCGGCGACCTCCGCCGCGAACCCCCTGGCGAGGTCGTCCAGGCGGGGCGTGGCCGTGATCCGCCGCACCAGGTCGTAGATGATGGCCATGTCGGACCCTCACTCCCATGTCGTGCCCGCTCCGGTGCCGCGCCGTCACTCGATCGGGGTGTCGGTGCGGCCGGTCGCGGGCAGCAGGACGGTCGGCAGCAGTCCCAGGACGGCCGGGTCGAGGTCGGCCGGCCGGGCCATCCGGGCGTGGGCGAGCTGCCGGGTCTCGACCACGATGTCCAGCACGGTCCGTTCGTCCAGCCCCGTTTTGGGATCGGGCGGCACGGCCAGCAGGATGCCCTGGGGGGCGCGGGCGGCCGGGGCGTCGAAGCCGAACGCCGCCGCCGTCGTCTGCTCCGGGTCGGGGACGACCTCGGTCCACCGGTCCAGCACGGCCGCGGTCACCCGCGGGGCCGCGGTGAGGTCGAGTCCGGTGGGGGCGTAGGCCACGACGAGCCGGCCGGTGTCCGCCGGGTCGCGTTGCCACGGGTCCGCGGGTTTGGTGGACCAGGCGGCGAAGGCCGACGTCCGGAGCTGTTCGACCTCCAGCCGGGCCAGCGGGGGCCGGACGGCGGCGACGGTCGCGAGCCAGTCCAGGTCGAGGTCGGCGGCCTTGACCGGCGGCGGAGCCGCCGGTGACAGGACGGCGAGCTGCCCGGTCGGGCTGACCAGCCGGGTGATGGCGTCGAGAAGGCCGCCGGTGTCGAGACCGGTCGGGTCGGGGGCCGCCTGCACCCGCTCGGACAGCAGGGCGCGGGCCCGCGCCGAGGCCGCACCGGGCGCCGCCTCCGGGGGCGGGTCGGGGGCGATCCCCCAGGCCCGGCAGGCCACCAGCAGCCGCTCCGCAGCGGACGGGTCGGCGGTGTCCGCCAGCAGATCGGCGAGGATCTTCGCCGTCCGGCGCAGTTCCTCGTAACGGGCCCGCAGCCCGGCCTCGACGCCGCTGGGCGGGGTGGGCAGCCCGGGCTCGGTGGTGATCGCGTCGGGGCCTGCCGGCGAGCGGCCGAGCAGGCCGGTCAGCCGGGCGGCGTCCTCGTAGCGGCGCGAGCCGTCCGCGGACTCGAGTACGGCGTCCCGTCCGCCCGCCGCGGCGAGCACCAGGCGCTCCAGGTCGGTGAGTGACAGGGCGAGCGCGTCGGCCGGGGCCAGGCCCAGGTCGGCCAGGCCGACCCGGATGTCCCCGGCCCCGCCCCGCACGGTCCAGGTCCAGGCGCTGGCGGGGCCCGTCCGGGCGGTCAGGTAGGCCGCAGCGGACGGGTCGGCCAGGGCGGCCGGTGACAGCAGGGCGTGCTCCGCCGGCTCGTCGGGGATCGCCGGCGGGGCCGCGTCGGGCAGCAGGAGCAGCACGCTGGTGGCCACGGCGCGGCCCTGCCGGTGGCTGTTGACCACCTCCAGCTCGGGCGGCCGGGACAGCCCGGCGGCGGCGTCCATCGCCGCGCCGGCCACCGTCGGCCGCCCCTGGGTGACGTGGTGCACGGCCTCGGCGACGAGCAGGTCGCCGTAGGCGTCCACGGCCTGCCGGAGGGCCGTCAGCTCGGCCAGCTGGGCGCCCGACATCCCGAGCGACGTGGGAGGTGCGTCCAGGACGGCCAGACCGTCGCAGACCCGGCGGCCGGCGTGTTCGGTGCGCAGCGGGAACGCGGTGCGCAGGGCGTCGACGAGGTCCGGCGAGCCGGCGATCCGTTCGACGTCGCGGCCGAGCACCTCGCCCAGGTGGGACCCCGCGCGGACGGAGTCGCCCAGCCGCGCCGCGTCGCGGACGGTCCGCGAGGTCAGGTCCATGGCCCAGCGGCCGGCCTGCGGGTCGTTGACCGCGCGGTCCCGCAGCACGGTGGCGGTCAGTGCCTGGGCCTGCGAGGGGGCGTGCAGCAGCCCGCCGGGCGTGGGCCCGGGACTGCCCGGCCGGGGGGCGTCCACCCAGCCGTAGGCGCCGAGCCGCGGGGCGGGCCGGGCGTCGAGCAGGTCCTGGAGCCGGCGGGTCGGCGGGCCGGCCAGCCACGGATCGAGGCGGTGGGCCGCGGTGTCCAGGTTCGCGCGGAGCATCCGTTCGAGGCGGTCCTCCGCCGTTTCGACGAGGGACGCGAGCCCGCCGGCCACCCGCTGGAAGGCCACCGCGGCCGGGCTCGGGCCGCGCAGCATCTCGGGCGTGGTCCGGCTGATCCAGTGCTCCAGCAGCCCCTGCCGGTTGTCGGGGCGGGCGAGCTGTTCCAGGGCCGGGACGGGGTCCCCGAGCGCCTCCCGGCCGACGTCGCCGATGGCGACCTGGAGGGCTCGGACGACCAGGCGCAGGAGCAGGCTGTCCGGTTCCACCTTCAGCCGTTCCACCAGGGACCGGGTGCCGGCGAACAGGGCGGGCGCGCGGGTCGCCGTCTTCAGCAGCAGCGCCAGCAGTTCGCCGACGGTACGGTCGGCCGGCAGACCGTCCGGCACGACCAGGGGCATCCGCAGCGGGCCGGTGCGCCCGCGCGAGCCGTACCGGCGGTGCGGGGCCGTTCCCAGCTCGCCGACGAGCGGGTAGGCCAGCTGCCACTGCTGGTCGAGTTCGTGCCACCCGCCCGCGGTGCCCAGCAGCAGCATCGACTGCCACCACAGCTCCAGCGGGGCCGCCCGGCGGTGCCGGTAGGACGGGGCGCTCGGGACGTGGCCGAGCAGGTCGAGCAGGCCGTCCGTGGAGGTGCCGGCGACCGTCCCGCGCCGTTCGGCAGCGGCCTGCCAGGACTCCCTCAGCCGCAGGAGCGGCGGGAGCAGGCCCGACTCGACGTCCTGCTCGCCGGCCACCCACCGGGTCAGGGCGGTGGCCGGGAGCAGGCCGTAGGGCTGCGGGCCCACCCGGACGGCCGGGAACATCCCCTCGGGGAAGAGCGCCTCGGCGGCCCAGGCGGCGGTGTCGGCCGCGCGCGGCAGCGCCCACACGTCCGTCGCGGCGAACCCCCACAGCGCGGGCCACAGGGCGCGGACCATGCCGGTGGAGGCGCTGAAGTGCGGCTCGGTCGGGCCCGGCAGCCGGCCCAGCAGCTGCTCGTCGCCGGTGAGGGCGAGGCTGACCAGTCGTTCGTTCTCACCCGGCGTGCCGTCGAGCAGCTGCCAGCAGCTGTCGGCGTCCGCGGCGAGTCCGGCGGCGGGTTCGCCGTCCACCGTGTTGGTGGCCGTGCCCGGTGCGATCAGTCCGAGTCGGCCCTCGGCGCGCAGTGCGCCGAACAGTGCGCCGGGCGGTGTCCCGCCCAGCCCGGTGACGACGAGCAGGTCGATGTCGCCGGGGTCGCCGGACAGGGGCACCTCGCCGGCGAGTCCGGCGCCGACGGCCTCGTCCCAGTCCTCCCACCAGCGGGGGGCCGTCGAGTCAAGGGCCACGGCCAGCCGGGTGTGGTCGACGGCGAGGGTCAGCACGTGCTCGGGGCCGCCGCCGCCGCGCGCCAGCCAGACGTGCAGCTCCTTCGGCAGGCCCTCGATCCGCTGGAAGACCGGTTCCTCGTTCAGCTCGGCCGGGTCCTCGGTCAGGTACGTGCGGACCAGGAAGGCGGCCCGCGGCGCGCCCACCGCCGAGGCCAGCTCCCGGAACGCGGGCAGGCCCGGGTCCGCGGCGTAGCGCTTGAGCGCGGTGACCTCGGCGGCGCCCGGCCGAGGGTCGTGGCGGGTGAACCAGAGCTCGTCGGGCACCACCCGCAGTCGCAGGGTCGGCCCGGCGAACCGGGTCTCGATCCGCAGCGGGAGCAGCACGCCCAGGTCGGCCGGCATGGGGTCCTCCTCAGGGGGCCGGGGTCGAACGGTCAGGCTGTCGGGGGTCACGGTGACAGGGGGCGGGGTGTCGGGGCGTCAGGCTGCCGAGGGGGTCATGCTGTCGCCGCGGACGAGCACCCGCACCGGGTCGGCGAAGGCATCGTCGGCGAACCGGGCGCCGTCCCGGCCCGCCGGGCTGACGGCGTCGTTGAAGAACCGGTAGCCGGACGGCGGTTCCTCCAGCACGACCCAGTGCGAGGCGATGCCGCCGGCCGGGAAGTCCTGGAACCCGAAGAAGGTGATGTCGGCGCCGATCCGTCCCTGGAAGGCGGGGAGCACGCGCGGCGCCGCGGAATCGGGGTCGCTGTCGAAGTCGACGCCGCCCCCGTGGACGGCCGACACCAGGTAGAGCAGCGTCTTCGGGTAGCGCAGGAACAGCTGCCCGCGGAACAGCAGGACCAGGTCTCCGCCGGCCGCGCCGCCGGGCCGGTGCCCGGCTGCGCCCAGCTCACTGCCGGGCGGCCAGTTCGCGACCCCGACGATGTCGTCGACGCGCTGCCCCGACGCGGTGTCCGCGCGGTCCCAGAAGACCCGCAGCGGCGTGCAGCCGGTGGTGATCGGCAGGTTGCGCCAGCGCAGCTCGCCGATGAGCTGGGTGTTGTAGCCGACCAGGAAGGCGTCGGTGAAGACGGGGTTGGTCTGCACGGCGTTGACCGAGTCGTCCGGCAGGTTGCCGGCGCCCGGCAGCAGCCATTCGGCGAACGCGTCGTTCAGGTCGCGCCACACCGGCCGGTCCAGGCCGACGCAGACCTCGGGCGGGGCCAGCGGCTGGGCCTGGTCGAGTCCGTCGATGCCGGCCAGGACGCGGACCCGCGCCGGCGCGTCCTCGGTGGTGGGGTCGAACAGCGGGGTCACGCTCGCGGCCAGCGCGTCGAGATCCACCGGACGGCACGGTGGTTCCCGGCCGGGGCGTTCCGCCAGGGCGTCGAGCAGGCCGATCAGGTCGCCGGGCAGCTCCGGATCGCGGCCGAACTCCTTCAGCGCCTGCTCCAGCAGCTCACGGGCGCGCGCCAGGGCCCGCTCGTCACGGGGGTCGACCGCGGCGGCCGTGGTCAGGGCCTCGATCGACCGGCCCCAGGCCAGGTCGGTCCGGCCGTCGGAGGCGGTCTGGATCAGTCGGCGGAGCAGGGCCGTGGCCGGTTCCCGGAGCTCCTCGGGGAGCCGCCCGACGTCGAAGCGGCGCAGTCCTTCGACCGCGTTCCGGCTGTCGAGGCGGCCCGAAGTCAGGGCCTCCTTCAGCCGTTCGTCGAAGCGCCTGCCGAGCGGCGGTACGCCGTCCTCGCTCAGACCGGGCGGGCGGGGGCAGCGGTTGGCGGCCCGGAGCACTTCCGCGGGATCGACCGCACCCCTGAGCAGCGCGGTGCGGGCCGGCCCGGGGCGGACGGCGCGGCGGGCGGCGGTGGAGAAGATCCCCCGGGGCAGTGCCAGGCCCTGCGCCACCGTGAGCTCCGCCAGCGGGCCCTGCGGGGTGACCACCCGCCGCAGGGCGGGGCCGAACAGCCAGAGCCGGTGCAGCGGATCGGTGGGCAGCCGGCGCCGCCAGAGGCTGCCGGAGGCGGCGAGGCCGAGGCTGAGCCGGCCGAGCCACTGGGCGGCGACGGCGAGTGCCCCGGCGTGCTCGCGGGCCTCCTCGACCAGCTCCTCCTGGAGCCGGATGCCCAGTTCGAGGCCGAGTCCGGCCGCTCCCCGGTGGCGCGGGTCGCCGTTGAGGCCGGTGGCCCAGACGGTGGCTGCCGGCGGCCAGGCCGCTCCGTACACCGGCGGTCCGATCACCGGGCGCCCGCGCGGGTCGGGCGGCGGGACGGTGTGCTGCGGCAGGTCCGCCGCGATCGCGGGATCCAGTGGCGGGTCGGCGGAGCCGATCGGTGCGAGCGCGCCGCGCAGTTCGACGGTCCGGTCCGCGAGGTACGGGTAGCGAACGGTCGCCCGGCCGGTCCCGGGGTCGGCCGCGCCGGGGGTCAGGCGGGCCGCCAGTTTGGCGAAGCCGCCGGGCTGGGCCGCGGTCCGGAAGCGCCAGCTGTCGTACACGGGCAGGGTGACCGGGGCGGCGCCCGTCCACCCCGGTACCGCGGGTACCAGCACCGCGGTGTAGTCGGTGTCGGCGGCGAGCGGGCGGGTCGACAGCAGACGGGCGAGGTGGCGGCCCTCGGCCCGCTGGACGTGCCCGTACGGGTGCGGCGCGGCGAGCGGGTGGGCGTTCTGGACCTCCGTACCGAGCGAGACGAAGTCGCCGGCGAGGGTCAGTTCGGTGTCCTCGACCCCGACCACCAGTGCCAGCCACGGCCGCAGGACCCCGGTGCCGGCCGCGGGGTTGGCGGCCGGGGTGTAGCGCCAGGGCAGGGCGGCGTCGGCGAACTCGACGTGCGGGCACTTGTCGGTCTCGGCGTCGACGGCCCCCGGCACCGGGTAGCGGCCGACGACCGCACCCGGGTTCAGACCCGCCACGTCCTGCGGGCCGGCGAGCAGGAAGCGGACCTGACGCGTCTCGGTGCCCGTGATCGCGCCGTCGGCGGCCCGGCCGGTGAGCGTCACGCCGGTGGACACCCGGGCGCGCCCGTCCTCGGTGCCGGTCACGAGTTCACCGACCCGCTCCCGGGCCCAGCTCACGAACGTCAGTGTGGGGGGCACTGCCGACACCTCCTCGGAAGGGCAGCTCTGCGGGCGGACCTCCGCCTCACGGTTCCTCAGAACGGCACGGACGCGACCTGGTCGGTGGCGGGGACGGCCGCTGCCCCCGCACCGGCGGCGGTGAGCTGGTGGGCCTGGCTCTCGCTGAGCCCGCCGGCCGCCACGGCCCCGTCCGCGGCGTGCACCTGCCACTGCTCGTCGTGCACCCCGATCGCACCGGCGACCGCCGCCCGCTCGACCTGCCCGGTACGGGCGCCGACCGCCCTGGCCAGCCAGCCGGGCACGACGAACTCGAACCCCGCCGACGGCGGGTTCGGCAGCCGGATCTGCTCGACCGTCACCACATGGGTGCGGGCCGGACCGTCCGCCGTGCCGGGCGCGCCGAGCCGGACCCCGCCGTCGAGGCGTTCGAACGCCCTGCGGTTGAGCGCGTCGCTGTCGGACAGTTCGGCGAACGCGCCGGGCGCGAACCAGTCGACGGCGTCACCCGTGACCGCGGGGCCGCTCGCCGTGACCGTCTCCGGGGTGGCCAGCACAGTGCCCTCGAAGCGCTGCAGGAACAGGCCGAGCGGTGCCCGGGACTGCGTCCAGGCGACCTGCCCGACCGGGGAGAGGACCGGCAGTGCGGTGCCCGCCGCCGGTTCGACGACCGCCGAGCGGTCGGTGGCGCCCTCGCCGGACGTGACGTTGCCCGGCCGTTCGAGCTCGGCGGCCAGCTCGTCCACCGCGCTGCCGACCGGAACCGCCGTCGGACGTCCCTGGGAGCCGAGGGTGAACGTGCCCTCGAAGCAGATGTCGAAGAAGAGGATCTCGATGCAGTACTCACCGTGGAAGGTGATCGGGCCGGGCCCCGACAGCTCGCCCGTCACCCGGACGCCGGCCAGCGTCGTGCCCTCGAAGCGGACCCGGAACGAGGCCGAGAAGGCGGTTTGGAAGAAGAACGGGTCGAAACGGATCAGCGTGTCGAAGCCGAGGAAGCCACGGGCGCTGATGGGACCCGCGTTGACGGCGGCCTCGACCGTCGCACCCAGCTGGAGGGTGTTGGTGGTGACCGCGAAGTAGCCCTCGAACCGCAGGTACAGCAGGTCGTCGGGGGTGCCCCGGGTCATCGCGATCCGGGTGAGGGACGGCGGCAGCACCAGCGGGGCGGGGGAGTACGCCGGATGGAAGCCGCCCACCGACAGCAGCACGTACGGCTGGTCTCCCCAGCTCAGCCGGAACGCGGCCCCGCCGGAGAGCTCCAGCACCTCCAGCAGCCGGCTGTCGACCAGGACGGCGTCGAACTCCAGCACCCGCTTGGCGAAGTCGAGCAGACCGATGATGTCGAGGCGGAGCTGCAGCAGCGGTCCACCGCCGGCCGGGTTGTCGATCACCGCCCGGGCCGAGCCGAGCAGCACGGTCTTCGTCGGTCCGGGCAGCTCCACGAAGACGCCGAGGTCGAACCGGACGAGCTCGGCCCAGGAGAGCCGGAGGGTCGGTCCCACCACGCTGACGCCGGGGGTGGGCGGGAAGACCGCGGAGAGGTCGGCCAGCAGTACGGGCGCGTTGCGGACCGGGTCCTCGGGGGCGAGGATCCGGCCGACCGCGCCGGAGGCGAACCGGCCGCGCAGCGCGTCCACGTCGATGCGCCGGTTCAGCGCGAGCAGCCCGCCGACCGAGGAGAGCGCGAACCCGAAGCCCAGCTGGATCGGCGGGAACTCGGCGCGCAGCACGACCAGCAGGGCGAAGCCGCCGGCGGCCGGGCCGGTGTCCAGGATGCCGGTCGCGGAGACCCCGACGGCCGCCAGGTCGACCTCGAAGGCGCCGGCGTAGCGGCCGGCCGGCTGGTCGAACAGCAGGAAGCCGCCGCCCTGCACCGGCCCCGCGTCGACGGCCAGCCCGAGCCCCTGCGGGGCCAGGAACCGGAACGACACGTCCACCGGCCCGAGACTGCCCTGTCGGAGGGCGAGGTCGGTGCCCACACCGATGCCCTCGACCGAAGCGGTGAACGGGCCGAGCGCGATCCCGCCGGCCACCCGGGCCTCGGTCCCGATCCCGGCGGCGGTCGGCAGCACCGCGACGTCCAGCCGGTCCAGACGGAGCGGGCCGAGCTCTACGGTGAGCGGCACCGTGAGCCGAAGGGCCGCACCGCCGTTGAACGTGACGCCCTCCTGCGCGCTCCAGTGCAGCCCGAGATCGAGATCGAGCTCCAGAGTCCCGGGCAGGAAGGCGGCGAGGAAGCCGTCCGCACCGTCGAGGCCGACCACCAGCCGGCCGTCCGCGATCCCGGCGTCCACGACCAGGTCCGCCACCACCTCGGTGCTCGCGGCCGCGAACCGCACACCGAACCCGGCCTGCACGGACCCGGCGGTCAGCCGTGAGCCGTCGGCCTGCCCGAACAGCAGGACGGGCCCCGTCCCGGGTGCGGTGCGCCGGAATCCCAGGGTCAGCTCGCCGGACAGTTCCGGCGCCGGGGCGAGCGGGACCAACCTGGCCGGCGGCTCGATCCGCACCCCCGCACCGATGTCGAGCGCGCCGTCCGCCCGCAGGCGCACCTCCCACTGCTCGCTGAGCGGGAGCAGCACGTCCACCCCGGTGAAGTCGACCACGTCGAGGGTGAGTTGCAGCGGCGTCGGCGCCGGAGCACCGCCGTCGGGCTCCAGCGCGAGCAGGAACGCGCGCAGCCGGGGTACGTCCGGCTCGATCACCGCGGGCAGCCCGATCGCGGTCAGCAGCGCGCACAGGCGGCCCAGCAGCAGCCCGGCGTCCAGGACCTGGGCCGCATCGCCCCAGCGGTAGACGCTGTTCAGGGCCGTCGCGGGGTCGTCGAACACCACCGGCAGCCGGTCGAGGCGCAGGCTGCGCCGCTGGTACGCCGCCCGGGTGCCGTCGGCGGGCTCGGTGACCGACTCGATCAGCCCGAGCAGCGCAAGCGTGCTGCCGATCCTCGGGCGGTACCGCTCCAGGTAGCTGACGATGGTGAAGTGCAGCAGCCGCTCGGGCAGTTGGGCGAGGAGCGGGCCGAACTCGGGTGGTGCGCCCTGGAAGGCGTTCTTCACCTGGGTCGCGAGTTGGTTGAGCGAGGTGAACGTGGTCGCGACGGCCGGTACGAGCTCCGCGAAGCCCTGCGCGATCAGCGCCCGGTCGTCCGCCCGGACGGCTGCGGCGAGAGCGGCGGTCTTGGGCGCGAGGCCGCCCAGCGCAGCGGCCGCCGTGGTGGTGGCGGACACCACGGCGGGGGCGTCCCGCACCGCGTCCGGGAGCGGAAGCCCCAACTCGGCGAAGAGCGCGTCGACGTCGCCCGCCTGCAGCCGGGTGCGGAGCGGCTCGAGCAGGCGTCCGAGCTCGAGCGCGAGCAGTTCGGCGGTGCCGGCCATCAGTCCGTCCTTCCCGGTGCGGTCCGTTCCGGTGGGGTTCGTCCCGGTGCCCTCGTGGCCGGCTCCGGGAACGTCCTGAGCAGTGCGGCCGCCGGCCCGACCAGGCCGTGGCGCACGGCGGCCCGCGCCCAGGGGTGGGCGAGCAGGTAGCGCGCGACCGGCGGGCTGATCCGGTAGTAGCAGCGGTCGAACCGCGGCCCCAGCCACGCGTCGCGGAAGCGGCGCAGCGTCACCACATCGGGGTGATCGGGCGTGCCCGTGGTGGCGGTGGCGACCAGGCAGGGCTTCCCGAGCTTGGCGGCGATCGTGCCGAGCGCGATCAGTGCGGCGTGGATCTCCCGCTCGATCTTGGCGTAGTGGCCCGGCGGGCTCGCGTAGTCGGGATGGAAGCCGGCCTCCTCCTCGTGCCCGGACTCGATGCCGAACGCGAAGACCGGCGCCCTGGCAGGGTCGTCGAACTGCTTGCGGAACGCGTAGTCGTGGGTGGTGCCGGTGACCGGCCCGCCGCCGACCGGGTGGTAGAGCACCGCGGCCTGGGCCACCTCGAAGGTGGAGTGGTCGCGCCTGGGGTCGGGTGCCGTGGAGCCGAGCACCACTCCGGCACTGGCCAGGATGGCGTCGCGCATCGTGTCCCCGATGAAGCCCAGGTTCTTCCTGACGAAGTGCGGTGCGTCGTCGGTGACGAACTCCTTGTAGTCGGGGCCGGTGAGCGGGAGGGACAGGCTGCCCGGCCGCAGGCCGTCGCGCTTGCCCGTCCAGGCGGGGGAGGAGAAGGTCATCGTCGGGTCGTCGCCGTTGTCCTCCAGGCCCCAGGGCAGCAGGACCTTGCGGCCGAACTGGTGGATGTCGACGAAGAACGCGGGCTTCTTGGTGTCGACGATCCACTGCACGTTGGCGGTCTCCGGCTCGGAGGCCACCGAGGGGCCACGGTAGGTGTCCTTGGACTCGTCGACGGCTTCGGCCGGGCCCGTGGGATAGTCCGCCCGGTAGAGGGCCATGTCGTAGTAGTCCTCGAACTTCCACGCGATGTCGTGGTTCCGGTTCAGGTCGACACCGATCTTCGCCGGGTCGGCATGTGCCCGCCGGTTCTTGCGCCACCCGCCGGTGAACGAGGACGGAGGGTGCAGTTGGTCGAAGAGCCGCCCGTCCGGATTGATCAGCGGCGCGATGTACAGGTCGACCGCGTCGATGATCCTCTTGACGTCGCTCGCCAGGATCGTGAAGTCGGGGTAGTCCACCGCCGGGCCCGAGGGAAGCGGTTCGCAGGACATGGCGGGGAACGTGATGTCGCTGCCTCCGTCGTGGCTGACCAGGACGGACTGGGCGAAGCGGATCAGCGCGTCCGGCGGCGCGGACTCGCGGGCGTGCACGCCGCCGATCAGCACCATGACCGGCCGGTTGGAGCCGCTTCCGTTCGCGATCTTGATGAAGTGGATGTCCCTGCCCTCGACGCTCTTGTCGGGAAACCTGTCGAGCGTGCACAGGGCCGGAAAGGAGGCCGCGAGGTCCGCCAGTGCCGCCTCGATCTGGGCCGGAGTCTGCGGAACGGTGATCGCGGGGTAGGGCGGGGGCATCGCTCACACCTCCCCGCGGGCCCCGCGGCCCTGCTCGATCACCGCCGCCAGCCGGCTCTGCTGCTCGGCGACCGCCTCGGTCGAGACCAGCACCACCACCACGGCGCCGGCCGCGACCGCCGCCTCGACCGCCTCGTCGGACGCGTAGGCGGCGACCCGGAGGTTCCCGTCGTCGAGCGTCACCAGGCTCGCCCGGACGTCCTCGATCTCCGGCATGGCCACCACCGCGCGCAGGACCTCCGCGGAACCCGCGATCTGCACCAGGCTCACAGCGCTCTCCTCGTGCTCGGAGAACGACCGGACCCGGAGCACGAGGCCACCGCCGCGCAAAGCCGCACGCACACCCGACGGTGGCCCCCGGCGATGTCGCCGGCGGATCGGACCCGGTCAAATGGGAAACCCGACGGCCGAGTTGCGTGCCGACAGCCGCCTGAATCCGGGTACTTCCAGCCTGGCACAGCGGGTCTCGGGCGCAACCTGCATCGGAGGACACCAGGGACTGTTGACGCTGTGTGATCCGCCCCGTCCTCACGCTCCGTACACGGCGCCCCGGACACCTCGCCGCCGACACGGCACAGTGGCCGTGGGCCGAAGACCCCGCGAGCCGAGCCGTGCGAGTGACGGTACGTCATATCTACTGGCCCATCCGCACCCGCCGATGCGACGCGTCGGCAGGCGCACCTTCCGCGCGGTCCTGGAGTAACGGACTGCCGAGCGACGCGCCTGGACCTGTGCCGGACGCGCCGTGCCTCTGACCACAGGTCGGGCCGAGTGCTGCGGCCGCCCGCAGATCCGCCGGATCAGGCGGCGAAGAACTTCAGCAGCACCGGGGCGAGGACGTCGGCCGCGACCTCGTGGGTCTGGTCCGGGAGCGTCCGGTACTCGGCGCCGGGGACCGCGGCGGCCACCGCACGGGCCGGGGCGCGCAGCAGCTCGGGGCTGGCGCCGCCGTCGAGGGCGAGGACGGGCACGGTGACCCCGGCGAGCGCGTCGACGGGGACGCCCGCCCCGGACGCCGCGCCGAGGACCGCTGCGTCGTACGCCAGGGTGGGCGCCACCGCTTCGAACGCGGGCCACGCGGGCGAGCTGCGCAGCTGCTCGACCATCGGCTCCGGTGCTCCGGCGAAGGTCATGAACCGGGCGACCGCGTCCCCGCGCCGCCCGTCGGCGAGGTCCGCCGACAGGCCGGCCGCGTAGGCGGTGAACCGTTCGCGCTGCCCGTCCTCGGTGCTGAACGGCGGCTCGTACGCGGCGACACGGCTGATGCCGATGCCGCTCGAGACGGCGCGCAGGGCGAGCGCCGCGCCGGAGGAGATGCCGACCACCGCAGCGCTCCCGCCGGCAGCGGCGATCACGGCGGCCAGGTCCTCGACCTCCCGTTCCACGGCGTACGGCGCGGTGTCGCCGCTGGTGCCGCGGCCGCGCCGGTCGTAGGTGTGCACGGTGTGGTGGGCGGCGAGCTGCTCGGCCACCGCCCGGGCGGGCCCGAAGTTCCGGTGGCACAGGGCGCCGTCCACGAAGACGACGGCCGGGCCGTTGCCGATCGCGGTGCAGGCGATGGTGGTGCCGTCGGCAGAGACGACGCTGGTCATGGGAGAAGTCCTTCCGGGCGGGTCAGCGGGTGGTGTTCCCGGTGGCGAGGGTGTGTGCGACCAGGGCGTTGGCGTGGCCGTGGCCCAGGCCGTGTTCGGTCTTCAGCCGGGCGACCGGTTCCGTGTGCCGGGTCAGCGGCGAGGAGCGGATCAGCTGCTGCCGTTCGGCGATCGGCCGGCCGTACTTCTTCTCGATCGAGGGGAAGTAACCGGCGGGCCCTTGGCCGGGGTGGGCATGGTGTTTTTTCGTCGGTAAGTTACTTGTCGGCCGGGCCGTAGACGGTGTGCAGCACGCCCGTGGTGAAGACGGTGTTGCTCAGGAGCTTCAGCCGGATCGGGTCGGCGGTCTCGTCGAACAGGCGCATCCCCCTGCCGACCGCGATCGGGTGGACGAACAGGTGCAGCTCGTCGATCAGTCCGGCGGCCAGCAGCGCGCGCACCACCGAGATCGAGCCGGACATGCCGATCGGGCCGCCGCTCTCCTGCTTCAGGGCTGTGACGGCCTCGACCAGGTCGCCCTCGAGCTGCTCGGAGTTGCGCCAGGTGAACTCCAGCTCCGAGTTCGAGACGACGATCTTGCGGGCGTCGCCGAGCGCCTTGGCCATCGGGGCGTCCTCGCCGCCCGCGTCCTCCCGGGCAGGCCAGGCGCCGGCGAAGGTGTCGTAGGTGGTGCGGCCGAGCAGTACGGTGTCGGCCGCACCGAGCTGGGCGGTCACGGCTGCGCCCATCTCGTCGTTGAAGTACGGGAAGTGCCACTGTTCCGGGCTCTCCACGACGCCGTCGGCGGCGATGAACAGTCCGGCGGTAATCTTCCTCATGGGGTGCTCCCTGTGCTTCTCGGGTGTCGGTTGCTCTCACCCGGTCAGACGGGGCACCGCGCTCGGACTCATCGGTCCTCGGCGGAAGTTTTCAGGATTTTTTGCAGGGGCCCGTGCGCGCCGATGAATCGAGGGCCGTCGAGGGGTCTCCATAGGTGTGGAGAGCTTGCTGTTTCCCGCGTTCCCGGCCGTCCCGGGCGACGGCCCGCTGCTGCCGGAGCGCCTGGCCGGGCTGCTCGCCGAGCGGCCCGCCGTCCGGCTCGTGGTCTGCGAGGTCGCGTCCCTCACGGCGCCCGGCCCCGCCGACCTCGACCGGCTGGCCGGCCTGGGACTCGTTGCCCGGCGGGCCGGCGCCGACCTCGTCCTGCGCGGGGCCGGCCGGCGCCTGCGGCTGCTGCTGGCGCTGACCGGCCTGGCGGAAGTGCTGCGCTGCGAGGACCCGTCAGACGCCGGAGGCGGCGCCGGTGGCGGGGAGCCGCATGGGTAGGCCCCACAGCGGGAACAGCCGCTCGGTGTCCATGTGGTTGGTCATGGTGCTGATCCGCCCGTCGGTGATCTCCAGCACCGTGATGCCCCACGGCGTCCAGCCGTTCCCGTCCTCGGCCGGCCGGTACTGCGCGAAGGCGGGCGAGCCGTTCGCCTCCACCGCCAGCAGCCGCGACCCGCGGCAGCCGCAGCCCGCACCGAGCCACCACTCGCCCAGCTCCACCGCACCCCGCACCCACATCCGGTAGGGCGGCATGTTGAGCACGGCGTCCTCGTGCAGGAGCTTCTTCAACCCCTCGATGTCGAACGCCTCGAACGCCTGCACGTACCGCGCCAGCAGCGCCTGCTGGGCCTCGTCCAGCGGCTTGTACGTGTCGCTCTCAGGGATCCCGCCGCCCTCGGCCAGCGTGGCACGCGCCCGCTGCAGCGCGCTGTTCACCGAGGCGACCGACGTCTCCAGCAGCTCGGCGGTCTCCGCCGCCGACCACGCCAGCACCTCCCGCAGCACCAGGATCGCCCGCTGCCTGGCGGGGAGCGTCTGCAGAGCCGTGACGAACGCCAGCCGGATCGTCTCCCGGCCCACCGCCACCTCGGCCGGATCGCCGCCCAGCACCCGCCGGTCGGGGACCGGCCCCACCCAGATGTTCTCCTCCAACTGCGTGAGGTCCGGCGCGGACGCCGCCACCGGCGAAGTCAGGTCCATCGGCCGGGCCCGCCGCTGCGCGGCCGGCGCCATGTCCAGGCACACGTTGGTCGCGATCCGGTAGAGCCACGTCCGCAGTGCCGAACGCCCCTCGAATCCCGCGTACTTCGACCAGGCGCGGACCAGTGTCTCCTGCACCGCGTCCTCGGCCTCGAACGCGGAACCGAGTATCCGGTAGCAGTACGCCGTCAGCTCCCTCCGGAACGGTTCGAGCTGCTCGGCGACGTCATCACGATCCTTGGTCACAGACACGGCCCCACCCTAAGGGCTGTCCCGCAAAGATCGCCTGACACCAGCCCCGTCGGCCGGATGGCAACGCGGCATGATGACCAGCGTGACCAACGACGCGGATGTACGTCCCACACGGATACCCGGCTACCACGGCGGACCCTTCGGCCTGCGCCCCGAGTTGCTGGAGGGGAGGCTGTTCTGGATGGGCCACCTCTACCCCTGTGCCGGCTCTGGTCGCGCCGGGGGGCTGCTGTTCGGGCACGGCTACGACTGGGCGGAACACCGGTCCTACCAGCAGCGCCTAGCGAATGCGACAGGTGGCCCGCGGGACACCGGACCAGCTGACCACCTCTGTGCTGTTCGCGAGAGCGGGAGTCGGCTGCCACAGGCCTTTCCCGGGCGTATCCGTCACTGCCCGGTCCGGTTGGTGAGGGGCTGTGGAGGGGCGGTCGGTGGTGCGAACAGTGCCTGGACGGTTTCGGTGGCCAGGTCCCGCAGCCAGGTGTGGGCGCGGTCGTCGTCGTAGCGCTGGTGCCACAGCAGGTACAGGGGTACCTCGGGCAGGGGGAGTGGCGGCGGCAGTGCGGCCAGGCCGAGTTGTTCCCGGGCTGCGCGGGTGACCGCGTCGGGGAGGGTGACGACCAGGTCGGTGTCGAGGGCGAGTTGCAGTGCGAAGGCGGCGGTG
Source organism: Kitasatospora sp. NPDC051914 (assembly GCF_040680995.1). NCBI lineage: Bacteria > Bacillati > Actinomycetota > Actinomycetes > Kitasatosporales > Streptomycetaceae > Kitasatospora > Kitasatospora sp. NPDC051914. The sequence continues at coordinate 24,169 of NZ_JBFAXX010000029.1, read as the reverse complement.
GGCCCGGCGGCGACGACGCGGCGTTCGAGGCCGCGGGTGGTCAGGGCGTCGTCGATCGGGTCGCGCAGGTTTCCGCGCCGCGAAACGGTGAGGTGTTCGGCGGCCGCGTAGCGCTCGATGCTCAGCGGACCTTCGGTGAGCGGGTGGCCCGGTCGGACGGCGACGACCAACCGGTCGCTGCCGACGAGGCGGTGGCGGATGTCGGGGAGCGTCGGAGCGCTGGAGCTCGATTCGAGGTCGACCTCACCCCGGCGCAACTCGGCGTCGTCCGTCCCGGGTTCGGCCGACAGGCGCAGCCGGACACCGGGGGCCCGGTGGTGGACGGCGGTGATCAGGGCGGTGCCGCAGGCGGCGGTCAGGGCGTCGTGCCAGCGCACGGTGAACACCCGGTCCAGAGCCGCCAGGTCGAGTTCCTGCTGCGCGGACAGAAGTTGGTGGGCCTGCTGCACGAGGGCGTGGACCTGGGCGCGCATGGCCAGCGCGCGGGTGGTGGGAACCATGCTGCGGCCGGTGCGGACCAGGATCTGGTCACCGGTGGCCTTGCGGATGCGGCCCAGGGAGCGGCTCATCGCCGGTGCGGTGACGTGGAGGCGTGCTGCGGCGCCGGCGACGCTGCCCTCTTCCAGCAGGGCGTCCAGGGCCGTGAGCAGGTTCAGATCCAGTTGCATGACAGTAACTCTACAAGTGACAAGCATGCACTTGTTGTTAATGGCCAGGCGGCCTACCTTCGAAGTGCAGGCGCGAGACAAGCCGCCCGCACACATCGAACCCAAGGAGCCCGCCATGAGCACAGCCATGCCTTTCGCCGCCGACACCACGCTCCTGTCCGACGTGACCGCCGCGGTGAAGACCGCAGGCATCACCCTGCGCGCCCGCCACACCCCGCACGCCCGGGGCGTGAGCCTGGACGAGGTCGTCGCCGAGATCCACGCCAACGACGATGCGGTGCTGGACGTGCTGCGGGAGCCGCTGCTGCGGGCCCGGCCCGGATCGCAGTGGGCCGAGGACGAGCTGGCCGGCGGTGCGCTCCCGTCGGGGGAGTGGTGGGTCGTCGACCCCGCCGAAGGCAACATCAACCACGTCCACGGCATGGAGGACTGGGCCGTGACCGCCACCCTGGTCCGCGACAACCAGCCGGTGCTCACCGTCGTCCACCTGCCGCTGACCGGCGACACCTACACCGCCGTCGCCGGCGGCGGTGCCCGCCTCAACGACCGGCCCCTGCAGGTCTCCGCCAAGACCGATCCGGGCGCCGCGCTCGTCGGCACCGGCCAGGCCAGGCCCGGCGAGGACGAGCGAACCTTCCGGCGGATCGGTGACTCGGTCACCGCCATGCTCATCAACGGCCTGGTCGTGCGCGTGTCCGTTCCCGCCACGATGCAGCTCATCCACGTCGCCGCCGGACGGATGGACGCGTTCTGGCAGTTCTCCGACGTCCGTTCCGGCCTGGTCGCCGGGGCCCTGCTGGTCTCCGAGGCCGGAGGCACCGTCACCGACCTGGCGGGCGAACCCTGGACCACGGGTAGCCGCGACTTCCTGGCCGCCGCCCCCGGCATCCACACCGCCGCCCTCAAGGTCCTCGCGCCGATCGCCTGACCGGGCACCTCCGCTCTACCCACCCCGATACCGCAAGGAGCGTCACCTCATGACCAGCATCGGCATCCTGGGCACAGGCCGCGTCGGCACCAACCTCGCCGGCAAGCTCTCCGCAGCCGGACACCGTGTCACCCTCGGTGTCCGGAACCCGGAAGAGACCGCAGCCCGCGCCGCCGGGCTCGCCCCGCGGATCGCCTTCGCCGACCAGCGCACCACTGCCCGCACCGCGGACATCGTGATCAATGCGACGCCCGGCGACAGTTCCCTGGACCGCCTGGTCGGCCTGCGCACCGAGCTCTCCGGCAAGATCCTCATCGACGTCTCCAACGCCACCCGCGACGCCGATGACGGCCTGCCCGGCGACCTGTGCTATCCCGGCAGCAGCCTCGCCGAGCAACTCCAGGCCGCCCTCCCCGACACCCATGTGGTCAAGACCCTCAACACCATGCTGTTCATGGTCATGACCGCTCCCGAAACCCTGGCCACCCCACCGACCGCCTACCTCTCGGGCAACGACGAACACGCGAAGAAGACCGTCACCGGCCTGCTCGGCGACCTGGGCTGGCAGCCCGAACGGATCGAGGACCTCGGCGGCATCACCACGGCCCGCGCCACCGAGGCCATGATCCTCGTGGTTCCCCACATCCTGCGCCGACACGGCTTCAAGCCCTTCGCCGTCTCCCTCGCCCGCTGACCCACCATGACCGGGCGCGGACCGAAGCAGTGGCGGACTCGTGCGAGGCAGCCGGGCGCCCGCGGCTTTCAGACGCTCGCGGCCGTGGTCGAGGGCGACGGGCCGAACCAGGTCGCGCTGGCCGGCTACCTGCGGATCGACCGCACGGTGATGACCTACCTGCTCGACGACCTGGTGGCGGCGGGCCTGGTGGAGCGCCGGCTCGACCCTGCCGACCGCCGCCGGCGCAAGATCGTCGCGACCCGGCAGGGCGTCGAAACCCTCCATGACCTGCAGCGACAGGTGAGGGCGGCGGAGGACGAGCTGCTGTCCGTCATCGACGAGGACGAGCGCGAAGTGTTCCGGGCCCTGCTCGCCCGGCTCGCCCGCACCGTCGCGGAGGGCGAACCCGGCGGCGCGTCCTGCGACATCGGCGCCGACTCCTGCGACGCCGCCGTCAGCCCAGAGCGCGGTCCAGATTGAAGGCAGCGCTGATCAGCGAGAGATGGGTGAACGCCTGGGGGAAGTTGCCTAGCTGTTCGCCGGTCCGGCCGATCTCCTCGGCGAACAGGCCGACATGGTTGGCATAGGTGAGCATCTTCTCGAAGGCCAGCCGGGCCTCCTCCAGCCGACCCGCCCGGGCCAGCGCCTCGACGTACCAGAAGGAGCAGATCGAGAAGGTTCCCTCGGAGCCCCGGAGTCCGTCCGGACTGGCCGCCGGGTCGTAGCGGTAGACCAGGGAGTCGGAGACCAGGTCCGAGGTGAGCACGTCCAGGGTGGAGAGCCACTTGGGGTCGGTCGGCGAGACGAACTTGGCCATCGGCATCATCAGCAGGGACGCGTCGAGGACCTTGTCGTCCAGCCCCTGGACGAACGCGCCGCGCTCGGCCGACCAGCCGCGGTCCATGATCTGCCGGTAGATCGCGTCACGGGACTGCCGCCAGCGGGGCAGGTCGGCGGGGAGCCCGCGCCGGTTCGCCATCCGTATCGCCCGTTCCAGCGCAACCCAGCACATCAGCCGCGAGTACACGAAGTTGCGCCTGCCCGCCCGGGTCTCCCAGACCCCCTCGTCGGGCTGGTTCCAGTGCTCGCAGAGCCAGTCCACCACGGCACCGACCTCGTCCCAGTGACCGCTGCTGATCGGCTGTCCCCACTTGTCGTAGAGATAGACGGAGTCGAGCAGCGCGCCGTAGATGTCCAGCTGGAGCTGCCCGGTGGCGGCGTTCCCCACCCGCACCGGCGCGGACCCGAGGTGACCCTCGAGGTGGGACAGCTCGTACTCGGGCAGGTCGCAGCGTCCGTCGATGCCGTACATGATCTGCAGCGGTCCGGTCTCCTTGGTGCCCCGCATGATCCCGTGCTCGGAGATGAAGCCCATGAACGCCTCGGCCTCCGAGGTGAAGCCCAGGCGGAGCATGGCGTAGATGCAGAAGGCCGCGTCACGGACCCAGACGTAGCGGTAGTCCCAGTTGCGCTCGCCGCCGATCTGCTCGGGCAGGCTGGTGGTCGGCGCGGCGACGATCGCGCCGGTGGGCGCGTAGGTGAGCAGCTTCAGGACCAGCGCCGAGCGATGCACCATCTCCCGCCACCGTCCGTGGTAGCGCGAGCGGGACAGCCAGTGGCGCCAGAACCGGACGGTGGCCTCGAACTGCCGCTCCGCCTCCAGGCCGGCGCAGCCACGCGGGCTGACATCGGCGCTCACCCGGTCGAAGGCGAACACCGCGGACTCGCCCTCCAGCAACTTGAAGTGCGACCACACATCCACGCCGTCGGTCTCGATCGGCACGGTCGCGGTCAGCGCCAAGGACAGTGAAGGGGAGCGGAACACCGCGTGGCCACCCTCGAGCTCCACGGTGTGCGCCTCGGTCCCGTAGCCGAAGCGCGGGGCGACCTTCGCCCGGAACGGGAGCACCCCGCGGACACAGATCACCCGCCGGATCAGCCGGTGGCGGTCCGCCTCGCGGGACTCGTCAACGACGGGCATGAAGTCCTGGATCTCCGCCACACCGTCCGCTGCGAAGAACCGCGTGATCAGGACGTTGGTGTCGGGGAAGTAGAACTGCCGGGTACGGGCCGCCACGTCCGCGGACAGTTCGAAGCTGCCGCCCCGGTCGGCGTCGAGTATGGACGCGAACACGCTGGGTGCATCGAAGCGCGGGCAGCAGTACCAGTCGATGGTGCCGTCGGTGGCGACGAGCGCGGCGGTACGGAGATCACCGATCAGGCCGTGCTCGGAGATCGGCAGATACCGGGAACCGCCCAGTGGCCCGAATCCGCCTCTGCTCTCCTGCGCCATGGCGGCCTCCTCACCCGGTGGTGCGGGGCATTGAGCCGAACCTCTTGCTTCATGCTAGATCGCGGCATATTCGAGCGCCGAAGCGAACCGGTGCACCGCGGGAGTGCAGCACGCTGACCGGCAGCCGAAGACCGCCGTCACGAGGGCCGGCCGGTGACCTTGAAGGCGGTGACCTTGAAGGTGGCGACCGGCTGTGCGTGACTGGAAGGAGCAACAGTGGGCCGGCCGACATCGAGGTGCCCCGGATGGGATTCATCGGCACGGTGGGGCTGGTACTCCACCCCGAGCGCACCTGCGCGCCCACCGTGGAGGCCGTGATCCGCTGGAGCCGGGCCCGGGGGACGAAGGTCCTGGGGCTGGCGGCGGAGGTGGCCCGGATCGGCTGCGAGGCCATTCCGGTCGAGGCCGAGGAGATGGCCACGAGCGCCGACCTGATGATCAGCCTCGGCGGGGACGGCACCATGCTGCGCGCCATGCGGCTCTCGACCAGGGGCCACGCGCCGGTCCTGGGTGTCAACGTCGGGCGCCTGGGCTTCCTCGCCGAGGTCGACATACCGGAACTTCCTGCCGCACTGGACGCCATCGACGCGCGCCGTTTCACCATCGAAGCCCGCTCCGGCGTCCACGCCCGCTTCGGCGATGCCCAGGAGACGGCACTCAACGACGTCGTGCTCCTGCGCAGCCCGGGACACAAGTCCGCCACCGTCGCCGTACGGGTCCAGGGCGAGCCCTTCGTGGCCTACACCGCCGACGCGGTCGTCGTCGCCACGCCGACCGGCTCCACCGCGTACAGCTTCTCCGCCGGCGGCCCGATCGTCTCGCCCAACGCGGAGGGCCTGCTGATCACCCCCGTGGCTCCGCACGCCGCGTTCAACCGCTCCGTCTTCCTCTCCAGCGGCGAGCGACTCGACCTGGAAGTCCTGCCGCACAGCGGCGACCTCGCCGTCGAGGCCGACGGCCTCCTGGTCGGCCACCTCTCACCGGGCGGCGTCGTCGAGGTGACCATGCTGCCCGCCGCCGCACGCGTCGTGCGACTCGGCCACACCACGTTCTACCAGCGGGCCCAACGCAAACTCCGGCTCACCGGCTCGGCGGAACACGGCTGACTCTCCGGCCCCGTGGGAAATCCTCTTCCGGCCTCGGTGGGCCACGGCCCAGCGTGGCAGACCTCGGCCCGGTCGACCGGGAGGCGGCGCTCGGCGAATGCCCGTCCGCCTCGCGTCCCCGCGCCGGCTGACCCGCCAACAGAGTGCCGCCGGCCTGCCCCGCAGCTCGTGCGGGACCGGCCGACCGTACCCGTAGGGGCGGCATCAGCCGGTGCTGCCGTCCCCTGTCGGCGCAGGGTCACCGCCGGAGTTCTGGATGCACAAGCCCTCCAGAAGCATGCCCAGATAGCGGCGGGCGGTCTCGACGCGGGTGGCGGGGACGGCGTGGACGTTCGCGGCGTAGGCGATCCCGCACATGAGCGGGACCAGGTCGTCGGAGGTCAGGTCGGCGCGCACGACCCCGGCGGCGCAGGCCCGCTCGAGCAACTGCCCGCCGACCGACCGCAGGGTTAGCTTCAGTTCGGTGGTGCGCGGCAGAGCGTCCGTGGGCGCGGAGGTGACCGCGGACAGGGAAGCGTCGGTGACCTGCGCTTCGATGGTGTGTGTCAGGAAGCCTGCGAGGGCGCGCTTGGGGTTGTCATCGGCCAGCGCCTGCTCGCCGTGGGCGGCGAGTGCCTCCAGGCAGGGGGCGGCAACGGTCTCCAGGAGCGCATCGGCGGTGGGGAAGTGGCGGTAGACGGTGCCAACGCCCAGATGGGCGCGGCGGGCGACGTCGTTGAGCTGCAGGGGTGTGCCTTCGTCGACGAGATCGCGGGCCACGGCGACGATCCGTTCCCAGTTGCGGGCGGCGTCCTTGCGTAGGGGTGCGGTCGTCATGGGGGAAGTCTAATCGGACGGCTCATCCGCATTTCTGTTGTTCGCGCATCGGACGAGCCCCCGTTTCCCGTTCGGGGCAGCCCCGTGCCGAGCACGCCGAGACGTGACGCGAGGTCACCGAGGGCCGCCGTCGCCGACCCTCGGCGCGCCTCCGGGGCTGCCCGCTTCGGTGTCCTCACCCGGCCGTGAGTGGCGCGAGGCGTTCACTGAGGTGCCGGACGGCTTCGGCGATCCGCGGGTCCGTTGCCGGCCGGAAGGGGGCGACCGGAAGCGCCTCAGGTCCGATGACGACGCCGGTCCGGCCGGTCAGCGAGCCGTCGGTCGCGGCGAAGATCGAGGACTTGGCCGCCACGGATGCCGGGCCCGAGGTCGAACGTTCGAACTTCCGCCGGACCAGCGGCCAGAGCAGCCGCAGCCCGGGCGAGACGATCTTCGGGTCGCGCATGGTGCCGTTGGTCATGTCGGTCGCGGCGCCGCCGGGGTCGGCCGCGAAGACCGAGACGCCCGTGCCGTCGAGCCGGCCGGCCAGCTCCAGCGCATAGGCGAGGTTGGCGAGCTTGGCGCGGCCGTACCAGTGGAAGCCGTAGTAGCCGCCGGGCGGCTCGACGGCGTCGAAGACGCGCTTGGCGACGCCGATCGCGCCCGAGGTGACGTTCACGATCCGGCTCGGCGCACCGGCCCGCAGCGCGGGCAGCAGCAGTTCGGTCAGCAGGTACGGCGAAAGGTGGTTGACGGCGAACGTCGCCTCGATCCCGTCGACCGAGTCCTGCCGGTCCGGGAACATCGCACCGACGTTGTTGACCAGCACGGTCAGTGGGCCGTTGGCGACGATGCGGTCGGCGAGGGCGCGGACCGCATCGAGCGAGGCGAGGTCGGCGGCCAGGAACCGGGCGGGATGCGCCGGTGCCGTGGAGTTGATCCGTTCGACCGCACGGGCACCGCGCTCGGCGTTGCGCCCCACCACGGTGACCTCGAGGCCTGCCGCGGCCAGCCCCAAGGCGGTCTCCAGCCCGATTCCCGCTGTCCCTGCCGTGACCACCGCTGTCTGCTTCATCGCGCAACCCGCCCTCTATGTGGATAGTTTATCCGCTTGTCTTCACCATAGCAGATGCGGATGACCTATCCGATTTGGCTCCGGGGATTGGTTCGGGCGGTGCTGGAGCGTGGCAGCGGCCCCGGGGCGATCGGCCCCGGTGCCTACCGCTCGCGGTGTGGCTCGCCCCGGTGGCGGCCTACTGCCTGGCCAACCTGACGGTGTGGCAGCTTGTGCCGGGGCCGCTGCCGCGCCCTGTCGGGCCGCCTGCGGCCGGTTCCGGTTCCGCGGCGTGGTGGTTCGGCTCACGGCCGGTGGCCGGTGGGCCGGGGGCCCTCCAACGCCCGCCCCAGTGGACGCGCCGTACAAGATGCTTGGGGGAGCCCGGTGTTGGCGCAGCGCTCCGGTTGCGCACCATTCCCGCGGTTCGTGCGCGTTCTTGCTGGTCGCGGCGGTGGCGGTCCCCGCGGGTGCCGGTACCGCCCTGTGTCTGCTGCACGGCGACCGGGTCCTGCGGCGGCTCGCCGCCCTGGTGCTGCGCCGTCTGGTCCTGCCCGTTCTCAGGTGCCCCGTCCCGCAGTGGCCGAGCGTTCCGGTCCGCAGCATGCCGGCCGTCCGCATGCACGGGGTCCTCCTGGCCAGGTGCGTGCCCCGGAGAGGACCACCGCTGGTGGCCCGGGCCTGACAGCAACACCCGTACGCGGGTGTGCTCCGGCCTGCCGCCCTCGCCCCGTACACGGGTGAGGCCCCACCGCCCACCGGTCCTTTCTTCCCGCACTCGGCGGCCATGCCCGCGTGCGCGGAAATCCTGGAGCAGACACGTCCTTCACCGTGGAACCCGCATCCCCCGTCCTTCCGCCCGACCAGGTACCGCCCCGGCCCGAACGGTCCCGGCCGGCGCCCGGGCCCTGCTGGTGCGCCTGCACTTCTACGCCGGAGTGTTCGTCGCTCCCTTCCTGCTGGTCGTCGTGCCTACTGCTGCGCTACAGCACTTCCAGTTGGCGCAGCACCGCTGCGGGCGACGCCCGTGGGAGCCTGGGACGGCAGGTCCGTTCTTCCCGGGGTGGCCTACCGGAGGTGGCGATGCGGGTCGTGTTCGTGCACGGGGCGTGCGTGCGGGACGGGTCGTGGTGGTGGCACCGCACCGCCGACCTGTTGCGGGAGCGGGGGGTGCCGAGCGTGGCCCCGGCGCTGCCGAGCTGCGGCGAGGCGGGCCGGCCCGGCGGCGCCGGCGGTCCGGGGCTGCCCGAGGACGTCGCCGCGGTGCGGCGGGTACTGCAGGCCGGCGACGAGCCGACCGTCGTGGTCGCCCACAGCTACGGCGGCATCGTCACCGCGGAAGCCGCCGCGGGAATCGGGTCGGTGCGCCACCTGCTGCTGGTCACCGGTTACCTTCCGGAGGTCGGACAGAGTCTGTCGGAGTTCGGGGACGGCAGCCTTGCCCCGTTCCTCGACGTCGACCCCGACGCCGGCACGTTCGGGGTCCGCCCCGAGCTGCTCGTGGACACGTTCCTGCAGGACTGCGACCCCGAGGTCCAGGTACAGGCGGCGGACCACCTCGCCCGGCAGAGCGTGCAGGTGACCGGACAGCCGGTCGGGGCTGCCGCATGGCAGCAGGTGCCCTCGACGTACCTGGTCTGCGCCCGGGACCGGGGCACCCCACCGCGGCTGCAGCGCGAGTTCGCCCGCCGGGCCGGCAGCGTCGTCGAACTCGACACCGGCCACCACCCGTTCCTGTCCCGACCCGCCGCAATCCGGGACCTGCTGCTGAGCCTGTGACGGCCGCCGCGGACGAGCCGAAGCAGGCCGTTCGAGGGCCGGGAGGCGTACGGCAGGGGCGGACCGCGCTCTTGATCATCGACCGCTGGACTCCCGGGTTCGGATGGTGTCGGTGGACCGGAAGGCCAAGCCGTGGACGAGGACCGCTGGGCCAGGTGGCCGGAGGCCTGGGCGGGCACGGATGCCGACATGCGTACGGTCGTCGGCGCGATCCCGCGGGAGGTCAAGGACGGGTTCAGGTACGACGAGATCTCCGGTCGACTGCAGCAACGGGCTGCGCCGCTGCATCCAGGAAATGCTCACGCCGAGCATCCCCTGATGCCGGCAGGAACGACCGCCGCCTCTCGGTCACGCCCACCGAGGGGGCCGCGGTGCGCCCCGTGTCGGACAGGCCGTCAGGGAACGCCTGGGCAGGCAGCGGGCGCCGATCCGCTCATTTGGCAGGCCGCGCTCGGCCACCGCCCCTATCGATGAAGGACGAATGCACCGCATGAGGATCGTCGTACGCGTCTACTTCGCTGCCGCTGCGGCGATAGTCATCGGCATCGGCCTTGCCGCCCTGCCCGACATCATGGAATCGGGTTGCCCGCAAGCCCGGAAAGCGGCCGATTCAAAAGAGTTTCGAGCGCTGGCCTCGCTGCACCCGGAGGGAGCGACACCAGTGAAGGAGTGGGCGGTTTCCTGCAATCATGACGGCGGCTTCGCCGATGCCCAAGTGGATTACGGCTACCCGCTCGCGGGCGGCAAGGTCGTGGAATTCTACAGCGATGCGGCGCAGCGGCTCGGATGGCAGCCCGGTCGCGAGGGCGAGCAGGGTGACCCCACCGTAGGCGGTTTCTGCTTCAGCCGAACGATCGACGGCGTTCCCGTGATGGCGCGGATCGGCTTCGACAGCCAGACCAAGATCTATTCGGTGGTGTCCGAAGTCGCCCTGGACGGATCGCGGATCAGGTGCTGGCTGTAGATCTTCTTCCAGTGCCGGCGGCGTAACGGGTCGGACGCGACTGCAGGACTTCACGGGACGGGGGGACACCGCGACGGACCGTTGCGGTGTCCACGTACGTGCGCGGCAGCCCGCTCCGGAAATCTGCGAGCGGGCACCGCTGCCTCGGCCACCACTGCCGGGCCTGTAGCGCACGGCCTCAGGAGACGTTCCGTTGCAGCACGTCACGCAGCCGCAGCAGCTCACGACGGCGGGATTGCGCCCTGGCCAGGAGCAATCCCGCGGTGGCGACGAGGACGGTGCCGACCAGGGCGGCGGTCAGGGTCGCGGTCACGGTGCCGCGTGCTGCGGCCAGGGCTGTCCCGACGGTTCCCGTCACCGTGCTCGCCGCGAGTGCGAGCCGGGCTCCCAGCACTTGGTCCCGTGCGTACAGCGGCCGGCGCCTGCTCAAGACCCAACCGGCGAAAGCAGCCCAGGCCAGCCCGACGGCGATCAGCCCGGCGAAGACCGCCTGGGTGCGTGGAGGAAGGGGTCGCGGCTCGGTCGCCCACAGCACGGCGACGAGTACCGCTGCGCACCCTCCCGCAAGACCCACGGCCACGTACCGCATCCGGGAACGCAGCGAGACCTCCGCCGCCAGCGCGCGCTCCAGCTCTGCGGGCACGCCCCGGTGCGCTCCGTGGTCCTGCTCGCTCATGTCCCGTAGCCCCTTTCGGTGAGGATCTCGCGCAGCGTGCGACGCGCACGGTGCAGCCTGCTCTTGACCGTGCCCGGTGGTACGCCGAGTACCTCCGCACAGGCAGTCAGCGGTAGGTCCTGCAGGTGGAAGAGGATCATCACTTCGCGCTCCAGCGGCGGAAGTTCGCCGAGACCGGCTTCGATCTCCATCGTGGTCAGGAGGCCGCTCAGGGAGTCGTCGGCGGCGACGTCCGTCTCCTCCACCGACGTCTGCGGAGCCTTGTACGCCTCCCGCAGATGGTCGGCCACCGTGCGCCGGGCGATGGTGAACAACCAAGGAGCGAATCGGTCCGGCTCCCGCAGCCGCGGCAGCCCGCGCACCACGGCGACCCATACGTCCTGCGCAAGATCGTCCGCGACGTACGGCGAGCCGACCATGCCCCGCACATAACGCCACAGCGCGTCATGCCACAGGCGCGCCAGTTCCCCGAACGCGGCCCGCTCCCCGAGCCGGCAGCGCACCACCAGCAACCCGGAGCGATCATCCTCGTTCACTGCACCTCCCTGTCCCGCGTCCCCGTCACCGGAACAGTCGGCACCTGTACCGGAAAGGTTCACGGTCTCGAGCCACCCGCCCCGCGGGACTCAGCCCACGGTCACCACCCTGGCCCAGGGCGGCGGCGTGTCCGGGACGTGGTCGGGATCGTCCTCGTCCCAGGACCGCCGGGAGCCCTCGCGGCGGAACAGACCGACCACCGTCCGGCAGGACGGCCGCTCCCGGGGCCACGGTGTCTGACCGTCGGTCAGGACCACCACCACGTCCGGCCGGGGCCTGGACCGCAGGGCCGCGGCGAAGCCCGCCCGCAGATCGGTGCCGCCACCGCCGATCAGCCCGAGCCCCTCCTCCCGGCAGAGCGGCAGCACCGCGCCGGCCGCCGCGTCGCAGGACACCACACCGACCAGATCCCGCCGCCCGCCCACCGCACGGGCGATCGCGGCCACCTCCAGCAGCGCACTGCCCAACTCGGCGTCGCTCACCGACCCGGACGTGTCGACCACCACGCAGACCCGCGGCGGCCTGCGTCGCAGGCTCGGCAGCACCGCACCCGGCACCGAGGCCGACCGCCGGGACGGCCGGCCGTACGTGTAGTCCTCGCCCGCGCCCGACCCGGACGCCGCCGAGCGGACCGCCGCGCCCAGCAACTCCCGCCAGGGCTGCGGCGGATGGAAGGCCTCCTCCGCCCACCGCCGCCACCCGCGCGGGGCACTCCCCGGACGGCCCCTGATGCCCTCCGCCACCCTGAACCGGACCGCGTCCTGCTCGTGCGGCGCGAGACCGTTCGCGCCGCCCGGCCCGAGGTCCCACGCCCGCTCCAGCCCGTCGGCGCCGCTTCCGCAGTCCAGCCAGGCCAGGTCCTGCGTGAGCGGCCCGAGCCCGAACAACCGCAGGTAGTCCTCCATCAGCCCGCCCTCCGGCAGCCGCAGCGCCGCCGGAAGCACGGCCCCCTCCGGCCGTACCAGCCCGTCGCCGAACACGTCGTCGTTGATCTCGCAGTCCGCCGCGATGTTCATCCGCAGCCGCTCCGCCCGCCCGGACAGCCCGCGCTCCCGCGCGACGCGGTCGCTGCGCCCGTGGTGGTCGCGCAGCAGGTGCGACACCTCGTGCACCCACACCGAGGCGAGCTCCTCCACCGGCGTCCGGTGCACGAACGCCGGCGAGACGTAGCACCGCCAGTGCCGGTCGACCGCCATCGTCGGAACCTGCCGCGACTCCACCGCGTGCAGGGCGAACAGCGCGGTCGCCAGGTAGGGCCGGGCCCGGGCCGCCTGCAGCCGTGCGGCGTACAGCTTGTCGAGGTCCAGATCCCCCGCTGTGCCCTGCCTCATCGGCCGGCCCCCGTACCGGATGCGGGGCGCTCGGCCGCCCGGGCCGCCGCCCGGTCCGCGCGACGGGAGAGCGAGACCGCGCCGGCGAGCCGGTCGATCGACGCGGGCACGTCCCAGTCCTCCCGGCGCAGCGAGGCGAGGGTGGTCGCGGGGACGACCACCAGGTCCGGCGCGCCGGTCTCCAGGGCACGGGCCAGCAGGGCCCAGGCCGCGTCCCACCGGGCCCGCTCGGGCCGCCGGCGGACGGCATCCACCACGGCGTCGAGCGCGGCCTGCCGCAGGTCGCCCCGCTCGGGCAGCACGGCCGCCACCGGATCGGCGAGCAGCGACTCCGGGTCCGGCAGGTCCATCCGGTCCAGGGCCGCCAGCAGCTCCAGGCCGGGGCCGTCGCCGACGGCGCCCCGGACGAGCAGCGAGAGTACCTCCCGCGAGGAGCCGGCCGCCGTGGCGAAGGCGAGCAGACGCAGCGTCATGTCCCAGCTCCGCGGCGACGGCCAGGCGCCGCCGCGGCGGGTCTCGTTGCCGGGCAGCCGGTGCACCAGCGCCGGGCGGGCGGAGAGCAGTCCGCACACCGCGCGGCGGGCGAGGTCCACGGCCTCGGGCAGCCGGCCGGGATCGAGCCGGGGCAGGGTGGCCCGTGGCCAGACACCACCGAGGCCGCGCACCACCACCTCGTGGTCGTGGGTCCAGTGCAGGTGGACGAAGCGGTTCGCCAGCGGCGGGCTCAGCTCCCAGCCGTCCGCCGCCGAGGAGCGCGGATTGGCGGCGGCCACGATCCGCACCCCGGGCGGCAGTTGCAGGGCGCCGATGCGCCGCTCCAGTACCAGACGGAGCAGCGCGGCCTGGACGGCGGGCGGTGCGGTCGACAGTTCGTCCAGGAACAGCAGGCCGCGGCCCGCCCGTACCAGCCGCACCGCCCAGTCCGGCGGGGCCATCGGGACGCCGTGCTCGGCCGGGTCGTCGCCCGGCACGGGCAGCCCCGAGAAGTCGGACGGCTCGTGCACGCTGGCGATCACGGTGGTCAGCGGGAGGTCGAGCGCGGTGGCGAGCTGGGTCAGCGCCGCCGTCTTGCCGATCCCCGGCTCACCCCACAGCAGGACGGGCAGGTCGGCGGCCACGGCCAGGGTCAGCGCCTCCAGTTGGGCGTCCGGGCGCGGCTCGGTGGTGGTCTCGCCGAGCAGCGCGAGCAGCTCGCCGGCCACGTCGAGCCGGGAGCGCTCCGCGGGGCCGGCGACGGCGGCGGTCAGGGTGTCGGTGGGGGCGAAGGACGTGTGTGCAGGCATGGGTGATCACCTCAAGGGGTCGGACGATCGGGACGGGAAGGACGATCGGAAGGCAGGTCGGTCGGCGGGTCAGCGGCCCCGGCCGTGGCGCGGGTGCCCGCGGCCGGTGTCGCGCCGGACGGGGCCCGGCACCGCTCCGGCGAGGCCCGCCCGGAACAGGCCGTGGGTGACCCGCCGGGCGGCGGCCGCTGCGAGTTCGTCCCGCAGCGCACCGGCGCGCAGCAGCGCCTCGGGCCCCAACAGGCCCTCCACCACGGCCAGTGCGCCGGCCGTGTCACCGTGGTCGAGGCGTGCCCGGACGTCGTCGAGGACCTCCGGTCGGCGGTGCACCTCGTCGATGACCTGCAGGCAGGGCAGCGGAGTTCCGGTCAGGGCGGCCAGCAGCTCCTCGCGGCGGATCTCCTCCGGGTCGTGGTCGAGCGGCACCAGGACCCCGTCGACCAGGCCGATCCGGTGCCGGGCGCCGCGGCACTCCACGACCCGCGGCCGACCGGCCGGATCCGGCGCAGCGGAGACGCCGACCGGAGGAAGACCCGGTGCCAGGGCCGCGGCGACCAGAGGGTGCAGCCGACCGGCCTCGATCAGGCCGGCGCGGACGAGATCCAGGTCGGGCAGCACCCAGGTCGCGGCATCGGGCAGCACCGGCAGGAGGGTGCCCTTCCGGGGCGGCGGCACGTCCGTGACGTGCACGGCCGCCGGCCCGTCCCCGGCCGGGACCGGGTCGAGGCACAGCCGACGCCGGGCCCCGAGGCGTACCTCGACGGGGCCGTCGGGCCGTCCCTCGGCGCGAAGCAGGATCGCCGCCTCGTCCGCCCACCGGTCGACGGCGCAGCGGTACCCGGGCCCGGTGGTGTCCGGCAGTCGGTGGCCCCCGGCGGCGTCGCCGGACAGTACGTCGGCGCCGGACCGCACCCGGAGCTCGTCGGCCCGCAGTGCGTCCCAGAGGTGGCGGTGCAGGTCGAGCCGGAACCGCCGGTGCGGACGCGGGTGGGGATGGAGGCCGGCGCCGGCCGTGGGCCGGGAGGCGTCCCACAGTGCGAGTCCGATCCGCTGGCCGGCGTCCGCCCAGGCCGGCGGCGTCCGGGCGACGAGGTGCACGGGGCCGTCACGGTCGCGCCCGGCACCGCCGTACCGGGCCAGGGTCACGGTCAGACCCGGGCGCAGCAGACCGGTCGGGGCGATCCGCGGCCAGTGCCAGCGCAGCAGGTCGGGAGCGAGCCGACGCAGGTCGGAACGGACCAGTGCCGCGAGTTCGCGCCCGTGCGTCCGGGCCAGCGCACGCGGACTGACGTCGACGTCCACGCCGGCGGCGGCGCACGCCCCGGCCCAGTCGCCGACGAGGCGTCGGGCCGTCGCAGTCGCGATCACGGAGGGCGGCACGGCGAACTCGCGCACGCGCAGCCAGAAGGAGAGACGGGAATCCCCGTCCGCGGTCCAAGTGCCCATCAGCACTCACCTTGCGCGGACGGGACCCCCATTCTGTCGACAGAGTGAGTGGTCATCGCGCAGGAGCGTACCCCGCGACGTCCGGACCGGCCAGCGGTTTACTGCCGGCCTGCGCGCGGCGGTCACGGAAGCGCGGCTGGTGCGGCACGGACTCGAGGTCGGTGAGCACCGGCTCGCGGGTCGTCGTCCTCGGCGATGTCCTCGACGGCGGGTCCGGTCCGCCGGATCCGGGCCTCGTCCCGGCGTGCAGCGGCGCGTGTCAGCCGCGGACCTGGTGTTCCACCCGGTGCCGCAGATACTCGTCCGGGTGCGACCGGGCGATCGCCACCGGCCGGCCGCCGCTCGAGGACCACCGCGAGGCCGCCTGGCGAACCGCCCGGCCGGGGGCGGAAATTCGATGGGAGGCACCCGCTCCGCCCGGCCAGAATGACCGCATGCCGCACGAAGCCGATCAGTTGCTCGCCGATCTCGACCCGCTCTCCTACCCGGATCGCCAACGGCTCGTCGCCCGCAGGGCCCGGGAACTCGCCGCCGACGGCGACCTCCCCGGGTTGCTGTCCGACCGGGAGCGCTCCGGCGTGTACGGCCGACGGCTGGCCGCACTCGCCGCGTCGGCCGGCCGCGCCACCGACTACCTCACCGAGCGGCTGACCGACCCCGACCCGGTGGTCCGCGGGTACGCCCTGCGCGCCGCCCGCACCCAGGGCATCCCGGACGAGGCGATCGAGGCGGCCTTCACCGATGCCCCCTGCACCCTGCGCCGGCAGCTGGCCCGGGTCGTCCGGCACGGCCGTCGGCACCGGCTCGCCGAGCGGCTGGTGGGCCGCCTGTGCGCCGAGTGGGGCGATGCCGAGGCCGCACGGCTGCTCTCCGCCTGCAGCCCCGCGTTCGTCGCCCGGACCCTGCCCGACCTCGCACACGCCACGCCGCTCGCACCCCTCGCCGCACGCTTCCCGGACGAGGTCCTGGACCACCTGGAGCGGGTGCTCGCCAAGCGCCCCGAGACGCTGCGGCTCGGGCAGTGGCCCGAGCTCGCCGACGTCCTCGGCGCGACCGCGCGGGCCCGCCCCGAACGGGTCCTCGACCTGCTGGAGCGGTTCGGCCCGGACCTTCCGCTGCGCCGCGACCTCCTGCCGCCGCTGGCCGCCGCGGACGCCGAACGCACCGTCCGGCTCCTCGCCGACCCGCGGCGCGGTGCGGCCGGGCCGTACACCGCGCCGCCCACGAGCGGCACCCTGCGCCGGCTGGTGTGCGCCGACCCGCCCTCGCTCCCCGCCCTCGGCCGCCACTGGCTGGCCGCGCCCCGCTGCTTCGCCGCCCTGCTGCGCGCCCTCCCGCCGGGCCGGCGCGACGCGTTCCTCGACCTCGCCTACGCCGGTGCTCTCCCGCGGGAGGCCGAACTCTCCCTCCTGCTACCGCTGTTCCCGCACACCCGTCGCCACGCCGAGGCGTGGCGGCAGGTGGCCGCACGCCGCGCGGAGGGCCGCCCCTGGGCCCTGATCGCCCCCGCCCTGGCGTGCCTGCCCACCGAGGAAGCCCAGCCGGAGCTGCGCTCCGCCCTCTCCCGCCCGGACGCCGACGACCGGTCCGCCGCCTGGGCGGCAATGCTCGCCAACGCGGCCGCCTCCGCCGACCGGGCCGCCGTCCAGGACGTGCTCGGCCTGCTGCCGCAGCTGCGCAACGAGCAGGACCCGGTGCGCTGCGCGGCGCTGACCGCGCTCGCCCAGGTGCCCGCCCGGCTGCTGACCCCGGCCGCAGTGCCCGTCCTCGACACCGTCGTGCAGGACGCGGTCGACGCCCGCGACTGCTCGTACACCACCCGCGCCGCCCTGCAGCGGCTGGTCGCCGAGGTGTTGCGCGAGCACGCCGTCACCGGCGGGGCGGAGCTGATCGAGTGGGCGCTGCGGAGCGTGCGGCGGATCGCCGGCCAGACCGGCACGGTCGAACTCGGCCGACTGGAACACCGGCTGCGGCGGGGCCAGGAGCACGCCGTGTTCGCGACCCTCCGGCCGTGGCTGGACACCATGGCCGACACCGCGGAGTACTGGCTGCTGTTCACCCTGGCCCGGGCACTCGGCCGACGGGCCCGCGGCATTCCCGAGCTGCAGGAACTCCTTCTGCACGCCCTCCGGTTCGGGTCGGACGGCGCGTTCACGACGGCCGCCGCCCTCTGGCTGGACGATCCGCGCACCCGCGCCGCCCGGGTCGCCGAGATCCTCGAACTCGAACCCTCTGCCGCCGTCCTGCCGCCGGTGCGGGACGTGCTCGTCGAGCGGCGCACCGACCTGCTCGACCCGCTGCTCGCCCCCGTGCCGCCGTACGGGCGGTTCCTGAAGCGCCCGCAGCGGGCGACCCTGCCGCCGACCTGGTCCGCGAGCCGCTGGACGCCGCGCCAGTGGCGGGCCGCCGCCGAGCTCGCCGCCGCGGCCGCCGGCGACCCCACCCTGCCTCTGTACGGGCGTGCCGCGGCCGTCCACGCCGCCGCCGCGATCCCCGAGTACGGCGAGGCGGTCGTCCGCGCCCGACTGGACTCCGCCGAGGTGGTGCTCGCCGAGGCGGCGCTCGCCGCGCTGGCCCGGACGGACCGGCCCGCCGACGCGCTGGGCGACCTGCTGGCCCACGCGGGCGGCGACCGCGCCCGGGTCGCGGTGTACGCGGCCACCCGGGCCGCCCGGTTCGCCCCGCCCGGCGAACTCGCCGAGCGGCTCAGCGAGCTGCTGTCCGGGGCACGGGGCAGCAAGGTGACCAGCCGCAAGGAGGCCGTGCGGCTGGCCGCCGAGCACCTGCCGCCGCGGGCCGCCGCCGATCTGCTGGTCGCCGCGTACCGCGTCGAGGGCCAGCACCGCGACGTGCGCGCCGCGGCCGTCGCCTTCGCGACCGACCTGCTGGACGCCGAACCCATCTGGGAACTGCTCGCCGAGGCCGCCGGGCAGGCCCCGCCACCCGTGCGCCGCGCCGTCCTGCGGGCCCGCCCGGAGCACCTCCCCGAGACCCACCGGGCCCGCTACGCCCGGCTGGTGGCCTCCGTCGCCGCCGCGGCCGACCCGGAGGTCGCCGTGCCGGCCCTCGCCGCGCTGCCGCGGTGGGCCGCCTGGGCCCCGGAGACCGCGGACGTGGCCCGACAGGCCGTCACCGACCTGGCGAACCGCGGCAGCTGGCGGGAGGCCGCGGGCGCCGTCCGCACGCTCGCCGCCTCCGGGCTGCCACACCCGATCGGCGGCGCCGCCCCCGGCAGCCTGCTGCACCGCACCCTCGCCGAACTCGCCGCCGCCACGCGGACGGACGACCCCGACGCCGGGGACGACCGGGACCTGCCGGCCCGCCGGAGGCTGGCCCACCTCGCCGACCTCCCCGCCGACGACCGCCACCGGCCGCTGCTCGCCGGCACCGCCGACCTGCTCGCGGCCGAACCCGACCTGGCGGGCATCAGGGCGGCCGCGCTGCGCCGGCTGGTGGACCCGGCAGCCGGGCCGCAGGCGCTGGCGGCCGCGCTCGGCGCGCTCGCCGACGCCCACCGAGGCCGTCCGGCGGCGGCCGCGCTCACCGCGGCGGCGCTGCTGCGGGAGCACGTCTCGGGCCCGCTGCCACCGCCCGGGACACTCGACGCGCTGGCACGGACCGCCCGCCGGGACGGGGACACCGGCCCGGCCGCCGGGCTGTTCGCGACGGCGCTGACGGAGGTGTTCGGGGACCGCCTCGGCTGGCCCCAGGAGTGGCGGACCCTGCTGCGCGAGCTGCGCCGCCACCCCTCGGCGGACGTCCGCGAGCGCGCCCTCGCGGCCGTCACGCACCGGGAGTGACCTGCGGCCGGGCCGTCCGACCCGCGGCGCCGAACCATCACGCGGCTGCCACCCGCGCAGGGGTTCCTCTCGGGTGGTGGCGGCCCGGCAGGGCCGGGACACATCGGACGGGGAACGGTCCTGCTCCAGGAGCCGTCCGGTCGGCCGACCGGGATCAGTCCATCTGCGACCGACACGCCTGCGTCATGCCTCGGCCGCGGGCAGCGAGCCGTCGGTGAAGCAGGCCTCGCAGACGGGTGGAGGCGCCTGGGAGAGCCCCGAGCCTCCTCACCTCGTCAGAACCGCCGCGCTCCTGCCGGCCGGGCACCCGCGTGGGGAATCATGATGAGCAACAGCTCCGGCCGACTACCTGAGCAGCAGGTGGGGAAATCAACGATCCCGGTGCCACGGCGCAGGATCGTCTCGCCGAGCTGATATGCCCGGACCGAGTGCCCGACCCCGACCGCCTGACGAACCGTCAGTCGTCAGTCGGCTCCACGATCACCAGCGTTCCATGGCTTCCGCCACGCACCGCGTGCACGGTACCCGCCGCCACCACGTACAGCTCGCCCGCCCCCACCGACACCGGCGTGCCGTTCACCTCCAGCTCCAGCCGGCCATCGATCACGAGCAGTGCCTCATCGGCACCATGGCTCTCCTCCTCCACCGGCAGCTCGTCCATGCGCAGTACCTTCACGCAGGCCGCCCCCACCCGGCCCAGCCGGCGAGAACTCCACGCCTGCGGCAGACCGGTTGCGGTTGCCACCAGGTTGACCACACTCATGGCACACCCCTCCCAACGGGCCTGATCGGTCGCGCCGACCGGCCTCGCGCATCGAGATCAACGGATGCCTCGGAAGCTACCCGACCAGTAGTACGAAGTGGTCGACCGTTTGGTAAAAACTGCCGTCGGCCGCAGACCGCCACCCCGGCCGAGGCCCGGACGCGCGTCCGGTTGCCCGAACCAAGGTCTGGGAAGAGACACTTGCGCAGTCGCTGCGCGCAGCCGTGGGACCTGTGGCAGCCCCTGCCACTCCTCGGGCCGGAGCCGTCCGGGGTAGCTTCCTCCAGGTGGGCACTGTGGCTGTACAGGTGCGAAACAGCAACAGTGGTCGGTCAGTCGAAAATCCCGAGATGCAGGATGGTGGCCCAGTCGCTGGTGACCAACAGCAAGTTGCGCCACCATATGTAGCCCGTGTGCGGGCCGTCGACGTTGCCGGAGATTCGGACGGGCCCCAGATGGGCTTCGATGAGGTCGGCGATGCCATCGGCGAGTTCGCCTGCCTGCCGGATCTCGGCGGGCGTGCGCAGGTCGGCGTCCGGCCACCTCTTGGCGGGCTGCATGATGCCGTCGGTCACCTCTCGGCGGAGAATGTCCCGCCAGGCTCGCGGTGACCCGAACGGGACGACCGATGTTCCTACCCGGTGTCCACTGGCCCCCGCGTCGTACACGGCTTGAGAGAGACCCTTCATCCAGTCATGACCGGGCGTCGTCCCAGCCACTGGGACGACATGGGACAGCTCAATGGACGACACAAATGGGTTGCAGTCGTCGAGCAGGTCCTCGAGCGGTTCAGCTGCGGCTGACACCGCATCTGGAGCGTCGAGTGGGTTCAGCATGGGCGTCCGGGTCCTCTGTGCGGTTCTGCGCTTCGGCCTCAGTGTGTCAGCCGAGCACGTTCATGCTGCGAGGTTTTTTGGGGCGTCCGACGAGCTGACCGCGTTCGAAGCGGGCCCGGCGCGGACCAGCGGGACGAGGTGGGCGCCTTCCACAGGCCCATCGCGCCGTCGCCGACGACCGGCGCGGGGTCGCGCATGCCTCGTCGGTCCCGGCTGCCGATGCCGCGGCGGCCACGAGTCCTGCGGTGATCACGGTGTGGTCCGTGGCGGTCGGAGAGCGGGCCGGCGAGGAGGAAGCCGGCGGCGTAGGCGAAGCCGAATGCGGTTGCCGTCCAGGTGGCCTGTCCGGGTGTGGTGCCGAGCGCGGTGGCCATGGGGTTCAGCAGCGCGAGGACGGCGTACATCTGGCCGACCATCAGGACGCCGAGAGCGGTCAGCAGGAGTGTGGTAAGGGCGGCCGGGGCCCAGCCCGGCGGTTGGTCGGGCGTGCTGCTCTTGGCTGCACGACTGAAGGTGGTGCTGGGGTGGGACATGAGAACTCCGGAAAGGGCATCCGGTGGCGACCCCGTGTGTTTGCGCACGACACGATCGGCCGGTGGCAGCGCCGGGGCAGTAGGTCACCCCGGCCGGCGCGTGACCGGCCGGGTGACGATGAAGGGGATGCTCAGGCGCTCGGGGTGTTCAGCACGTACTCGCGCGAGGCGTGGACCTCTCGGCGCAGGGCGGACAGGTCGACGTCGAGGACGTGGCCGTTCCACTTGCGGGGCTCGCCGTTGACGAGGACGGCGCTGATGTTGCGGGCGTCGGAGCCCAGCACGACGGTGCCGATCGGGTCGTTGAGCGGCATGTTGTTGAGCTCCTCGGCCTGGATGACCAGCAGGTCGGCCTTCTTGCCCGGCGTGAGTGAGCCGGTGACGGCGGCCAGGCCGTTGGTGCGGGCGCCCTGGAGGGTGGCGAAGTCGAGGACATCGTGGGCGGTGATGCGGTGGGGCTGCTGGTCGGTGCCGTAGGCGGCGTTGACGGCGCGCATCCGCTGAATGGCGTGCAGGGCCCGCATCTGCGTGAACATGTCGCTGGCCAGGGCGACTTCGACGTCGATGCTCAGTCCGGGGCGGATGCCGACGGACAGGGCCTCGTCGACGGCGGGGATCGCGGTCTCCAGGCCGATCTGGGCGTCGGAGGTGGGGGCCAGCGCCACGGTGGTGCCGGTCTGTCCCATCGCCTTCCACGCCTCGGGGGTCAGTCCGGTGGCGTGGATGAGGGTGACGTCGGGGTTGAGGATGCCGTCCTTGGCCCAGCGCAGGATCGCCTCGGAGGAGGAGGTGCCGAAGACGGCGTCCACGCTCACTCCGATGCCCAGGTCCTTGGCGACGCGGGCGAGTGCGGGGCCGTAGGCGAGTGCGGGGCCGGCGATCTCGTCGGTGGCGAGGGTCGCCAGGCGCAGGGTCAGCAGCTGGTCGTCGCTGCTGAAGTACTGGTCCTTGAGACGGGTCAGGTCGCCCGGCCACTGCCGGTCCCAGTCGCCGAAGTGCGGGCCCATGGAGGCGTGCACGCCGCGGATGCCGGTGTCGCGGAAGGCCTCGACGGCGGCGTCGGAGTGCGCGCGGGTGCGGGAGTTGTGGGAGAAGTCGAGCATGGTCGTGATGCCGCTGTCGATCGCGGTGAGGGCGGCCAGCCTGGTGCCGGTGTACATGTCCTCGGGCCGGTAGACCGTGGCGTAGCCGGCCAGGGTGGACATGACGTAGCCGCCGAGATCGTCGACGTCCGGCATGATCCGGCGCAGCTGGGCCTCCCAGGCGTGCCGGTGGGTGTCGACGAAGCCGGGGCTGAGGACGGTGCCGGTGGCGTCGACGACCACGGCATCGCCCGCGGCGAGGTCACGGCCGACGGCGGTGATGGTGTCGCCCTCGACGAGGAGGTCGCCGCGGTCGATGACGCCGAGGTCGGGGTCCATGGTGACGATGGTGGCGCCGGTGAACAGGATGCGCCGGTCTGCTGCGGGGCGGCGCCGGAGCTGTTCGAGGACGGCGGCGTTGGTGGTGTCGTTGACGTTCATGAGAGGTCTTCTTTCCGTACGTTGGAGAGGGGTTGGTGGGCTGCCGGGGGCGCCGGTGCTGCTCGGCCTCCAGCCTCGGTCGCCCCGGCTACGGCAACCAGGCCGCCGTTTCCCCAGGTGTCGCGCACCCAGGATCAGGACGTGTACGGGCAGCGCGGTCCTGGAGCTGGTCGTCTGCGGGCTGCCCAGGGGCCGGGCCGCTGTGTTTGCCGCACGGGGTCTGCCGATCGGCGGGTCCGGTGCGGCCGGATGCCCGCCTCGGGGGCGGTGGCCCGGCCGGGAGCGTCGGTGCCCGCCCACAGGACGGGCCGGCCGCGACCGGTGCGCGGACCTGCTCCGGCCGGGACATGAGGTGGCTACCGCGCTCGGCACATCGGCGGCGAGTTCGTCGGGCACCACCAGCAAGTCGGTGGTGTTGCCCCGGGGGCAGCGTTGCGACGTTGTTCCGATCGGCGGCCGCATCCGCCGGCCGGCGCGACGGTGTCCACGACGGCGGGGACGACGGTCATGCCGGTGCAGGTGGGAGACAGCTGCTCGGCAGGTACAGCAGCTGCGTGACCATCAGGTTCGGGGCCCCCGGCCGGCCCGGACGGGTTGCCGGTGCGGGTTCGCCGTATCCGGGAGACTTGCCTGTTCCGGCAGCCTGATTCGCTGCGCCGTTCCGCTCGCGATCGTGGGTGCACCGCCCCCGGGAAGCCCGTACCTGGGGAGACGGCGGCCTGGTTGCCCTCGGCCGCCGGGCCAACCATGGAGCCATGACCAGCAACACCACGCCCCGCGACCCTCACCCGCACGTCGGGATGTGGGTGACCGCGGACGGATTCATCCGCCAGGAACTACTGCCGAACGGCCGCTACGACGAGGCCCGCGGCAACCGCCGGAGCGCCTATACCGGCCGCTACACCGTGACCGGCAACCACATCGACTACGTGGACGACACCGGCTTCACCGCCACCGGCGACATTCGCGACGGTGTTCTCTTCCATGAGCACCTGGTGCTCTACCGCGTGGGCGACGAGCGCGCCCGGCAGGGAGGCATCCGGTTGCGCGGCCGATAGGTCGCGCGGAGTTCTCGTCCGAGTGCGTGGTGCGTCCGCTGGAGCCCGCGCCGTGGGCGCCGCTGTACGGCATGCTCACCGACCGCTTCGGCGTCACCTGGGTCCTGGACGTCACCGCCC